>JBDNBY010000075.1:0-4121 GCA_039767595.1 Paracoccaceae bacterium
ACATGTAGTGATCATGGGGAAATCCTCGTTAAACTTCCGTTTCAAGATCATTTGGTTGGAAACCCTGTCGGCCCTGCATGGCATGGGGGTATTCTTATGGCGATGCTTGATATTGCGGCACAGGCGCAATTGATTGCCCATATTGGCGATGCACAGGCCCGTGTTTCCTTGATTTCAAGCCACGCCGATTTTCTCCGCTCGGGGCAAGCTGAGGCGCTCTTTGCCAGCGCGCAGATCCGCCGCGCCGGCCGGCGGTATGCATCGGTTGAGGCGCAGGTCTGGCAAAGCGACCGCGCGCGCCTCACGGCCACGGCGCATGTGCAATTTAACATGCCGGCCCCCCTGTAATGGATCAGCCGATTACACATGGCCGCGTCTTACGGATTGCCGCGCCGATTATTCTATCGAATATGACAATTCCGTTGATCGGCGTTTTTGATACGGCGATCATTGGTCAATTGGGCCAAGCCAGTCTGATCGGCGCGGTTGGTTTGGGCGCCACAATTATCACACTATTTTATTGGGGCTTTGGATTTCTGCGCATGGCCACCACGGGGTTGGCGGCGCAGGCTGTGGGCCGCGATGATCACAACGAGCTGTGGGCATTGCTGCACCGAGGTGTCTGGATCGGGGCGATCGGTGGGATTGCTCTGATCATCTTGGCGCCGCTTTGGATGGCACTGGCCTTTTGGATGGCGCCGGCGTCTGAGACCGTTGAGCCGCTGGCGCGGAGCTATATCGGTATTCGCGTGCTTTCGGCCCCCGCAGCGATTGCGACCTACGCCATGAGCGGGTGGCTCTTGGCCCAAGAGCGCACGCGCGCTTTGCTCATCTTGCAAGTCGGGATCGCGGGTCTGAATGCTGGCCTCAATTATCTTTTTGTCTTGCAGTTTGGCTGGGGGATCCAAGGCGTGGCTTGGGCCTCGTTTATTGCGGAATATACAGGATTGTGCGCGGGGCTGGCTGTTTGTTTTTGGCGCTCTTGGGCGCAGGTGGTGCCGCGCATGGCGCATGTGTTCGATGTGGCGCGGATCACGCATATGTTTTCTGTCTCGGGGGATATTTTCATTCGCTCGATGCTGTTACAGGCAATGCTTGTTTCATTTGCGTTTTGGGGGGCGAGTTTTGGCGATGTTGAGTTGGCGGCCAATCAAATTTTGTTCCAATTTTGGCATGTGACGGCCTATGCGCTGGATGGCTTTGCCTTTGCGGCCGAGGCCTTGGTCGGGCATGCCGTTGGTCGTCGCGCGCGGGCGCAGGTGCAGCGGGCTGTGGCCCTTTGCGGCCTGTGGGGGGGGGTGGGGGCCGTGCTGACCGCCGGTGGCATTATGCTCAGCGCGCCTTGGGTGATCGATCAGATGACGACCGCAGCTGATGTGCGGGCGGCGACGTTTGATTATGTTATCTACGCCGCCTTGGCGCCGATCTTTGGCTTTTTGTCGTGGCTGATGGATGGTGTTTTTATCGGGGCCACGCGCACCAAGGACATGCGCAATATGATGTTGATCTCTGCCATAGTTTATTTTGGCGTCGCGCTGGTCATTATCCCGATCTGGGGCAATCATGGTCTGTGGTCGGCCTATTGCCTGTCTTTGGTGGTGCGCGGATTCACAATGCTCTGGCGTTATCCAGAATTATTGCGATCGGTTTCAGCGTAGGGTGCTTTGAGTGGGTGCTTTGACCGCCAGCGCGCGCTAGAGCCACGCGCCGCGATCTGTGCCGACAGCATCTGAAATTGTTGCAAAGCCATCTTTTTCAAGGAGATCCACGAGCCCCGTGAGGATGTCGTGAATCAACGGCAACCCGTGATAGACCAACGCCGAATAGAGTTGTAGCGCACTGGCGCCCGCGCGGATCTTGGCATAGGCCTGCGCGGTAGATCCAATGCCGCCCACACCGATCAAAGGCATTTGGCCGTTCGTCGCTTGGGACAGCTGGGCCAAAACGCGTGTGGATTTCTCAAACAAAGGCGCCCCTGACAAGCCGCCTGCCTGATTGCGCTGTGCCGAGGTGAGGCCGTGGCGATCCAGTGTTGTGTTGGTCGCGATGATCCCGTCGACCCCTGTCTCTAGGGCGACGCCTGCGATCTCTTGGATCTCTTGCTCCGTTAAGTCAGGAGCAATTTTAAGGAAGATCGGAATATGCCGATCCAACGTATCGCGCGTGTCGAGTGTCTTGCGCAGCACCGCCGTGAGGGCCGCCGTGCCTTGTAAATCCCGAAGCTTTTCGGTGTTGGGACTGCTGACATTCACGGTGGCAAAATCGATATGCGCCCCGCAGTGGGCGAGGACATGGGCATAATCGCTCGTGCGATCTGGGCTATCTTTGTTGGCCCCTAAGTTTAGGCCCACAGGGATGGTGCGCGTATGGTGCGCAAGGCGATTTGCAATCGGCTCCATGCCTTCGTTGTTAAAGCCAAAGCGATTGATAACGGCGGCATCTTCACTGAGCCGAAAGAGCCGCGGCTTTGGATTGCCAACTTGTGGCCGCGGTGTTGCGGCGCCCACTTCGATAAAGCCAAGCCCCGCGCGCGACAGAGGCGCCAGCGCAACGGCATTTTTGTCAAACCCTGCCGCAATGCCAATGGGGTTCTCGAGTTTGATGCCCGCGACCTGCGTGTGCAGGCTCGCGTGGCGCACAGGGGCGGGGACCGGAGCCACGCCGAGGCGCAAAGCAGTGAGCGCCAATTGGTGCGCGCGCTCGGGCTCAAATAAATGAAGAGCTTTGATACCAAGGGAAGACAGGCTCATTCGGGCACCTCGTTAGGAAAATCATGAGCCGTGCCCGTCCATGGCAAAGGTTTGTGCCACAGCACATCGACCAGCCGCAGCGGCGCATAGAGATGGGGGAACAGCGCGCCGCCTCGGGACACGTCCCATTTCAACGCATCGCCCAGAGCATCGGCATCAAATGCGGCAATCAAAAGATCGCTTTGATCGGCGAAATGTTTGGCGGCCGTCTCGCGCACTTGCTCCGCAGTGGAAAAATGGATGAAACCGTCGGCCACATCAATGGGTGCCCCGTCTGTGGCGCCTGTTTGCGTGAGGGCCGCCCATTCGTCGGCACGAAGTATTTTGTAAATTTGCATACGCCCCTCATGCGACAAAGTGAATTTTCTTGCAAGTGTCATTGCACCGTTACAAAAAGGAAATAGAGCAACAGCTCGCAGGGTGGGGGCTCCGCCCTGACACATTCAGGAGGAAAATATGAAAAGATTTTTAGGAACGGTCGCAGCAATGACGGCCTTGATTGCAACATCTGCGGCGGCTGATTTTACGCTGACTGTTTTACACACGAATGATTTCCACGCGCGCTTTGAACCCATTAGCAAATATGATTCTGGCTGCTCAGCAGAAGATAATGCCGAAGGGAAATGTTTTGGCGGCTCCGCACGGTTGATGAGCGCCGTCACTGAGGCCCGCGCGCGCGCCGGCGCCTCGATCCTTGTCGATGGGGGCGATCAGTTCCAAGGCACGCTGTTCTACACATATTACAAAGGCCAGCTCGCGGCCGAGATGATGAATGCCATGGGCTATGATGCGATGACCGTTGGCAATCACGAATTTGATGATGGGCCAGAGGTGCTTGCTGGGTTTATCGATACTGTGGACTTCCCTGTTTTGATGTCAAACGCAGATGTGATGCGCGAGCCTGCTTTGGCAGATAAGCTGCCCAAATCAGCTATAATCGAAAAGGGCGGAGAGCGTATTGGCCTCATCGGTGTGACCCCAGATGACACGCATGTGCTGGCCTCGCCTGGTGAGAATATCACCTTTTCCGATCCAGTGCCGGCGGTCCAAGAGCAAGTTGATTTGCTCACGGCGCAAGGCGTTAACAAAATTATCGTTTTGTCGCACTCTGGCTATGACGTGGATCAGCGGATCGCAGCCAACACCACAGGCGTAGATATTATTGTAGGTGGGCACTCAAATACATACCTGTCGAACACGTCAGATCGCGCTGAGGGGCCATATCCTACAATGGTCGGATCAACGGCGATTTTGTCGGCCTATGCCTATGGTAAGTTTTTGGGCGAACTGAATGCGACCTTTAACGATGCGGGTGAGTTGATCTCTGCTGTGGGTGAGCCATTGATCATGGACGCCGCTGTAGAAGAACAC
>JBDNBY010000076.1:0-4497 GCA_039767595.1 Paracoccaceae bacterium
GGGCGCAATCGTTTTGGGCGCCATGTTGATCATCGCGCGCAGCCGTGCATCGGGCATCGCCCACGCAAACGGCTTGGCCAATTTCCCCGCCAAGAGCGCGAGGCGAAACCGATTGGGATAAGGGATGAGCGCGGCCAGCACCCGCCGCAACATGCGATCGATAAAGGGCCGCTTGTAATGATCTGTGACATAGGCTCGCGCTTGGTCGATCAGATGCATGTAATCCACGCCCGAGGGGCAGGTTGTCTTACAGGCCAAACACGAGAGGCACCGATCCAAATGCATCACGGTTTTCGCATCGGGGACACGCTGATTTTCAAGCATATCTTTGATCAAATAGATCCGTCCGCGCGGACTATCAAGTTCATCGCCCAAGACTTGATAGGTCGGGCAGGTTGCCGTGCACATGCCGCAATGAACGCAGCTGCGCAGAATTTTATTGGCCTGCATCAGCTTGGGATCTTTGAGCTGATCTGAGGTGAAGTTCGTTTGCATATTATACGCTCTCGTCCACGGAAAGGCCGGCGAATTTTGCCTGTGGATCAAATTGTGTTTTGACGGCCTGTGCAAGGGCCGCTTTGGATCCGCTTTGTGGTTCAAAGGGGGCGGCGTGGGCCCGCAGCGGGCGCATATGCCCCGTGCGCAGCGTGAGGGTGCTGCGCGGGGTGCTGCCCTTTGGCACACAGGCCCAAATGCGCGCCCCGGCCCAATCCATGATATAGTCATCCGTCAGCTGAGCGCAGACATCCGGCGCATGGCTGGGGCTTGTGTGAATGGCCCAGATGTCGCCGTCATGCGCCGCAAGCTGCGCCACATCCCGCAAGCTGGGCCAGAGCATCTCGGACGCCTCTTGCCCCATGATCACGCTCGCCCCAAATGAGGCGAGATCGGCTTGTAGTGCGCGGATGCGCCGCTCAACGGATGGGCCGAGGCCCTCTAGGCGCAGATAGATGGTCATCTTGCCCTTCAGGGAGGTGCTTGTCGCGCCGCTAACATCATAGGGCAGACCCATCGCACGGGTCATTGCGTCGCGGGCCGTGGCCGCCGTGAGTCCCTCGATACATAAAGTTTGGGTCGCTTGCGGTTTCGGTAGGGTTTTGAGCGCGATTTGCGTGATCGCCGCCAACTGCCCCCAACTGCCCGCCAACAGCCGCGAGAGGTCGTAGCCTGTTACATTTTTCATCACGCGCCCGCCGTTTTTGACGATATCGCCAGATCCAGTCACAAACCGCGCGCCGAGGATGAAATCCCGTGCAGCACCGGCGGCAATACGGCGCGGGCCACTGACGTTTCCGGCGATGGCACCACCTATGGTGGGGATGCCTTGGGTCTGGAGGGCGACGCGGTGATCCATAGGCTCAAAGGCGAGCATTTGGCCTTGGGCCTCGAGGGTTTGAGCGATCTCGTCCATCGGCGTGCCGGCCTTGGCGATCAACGTCAGCGCTTCGGGCTCGTAGAGGTCAATGCCACTATATCCGGCAAGGCTGAGAATGGGCCCTGAGGGGGCCTGCGCCTGCCGCGTTCCGCCACCTTGGATGATGAGGGGTGTTTTGCTGTCGCGGACGGCTTGAGAGATCTGCTCTTCGGTTGTGAATGTCATGCGGCGACCTCAGGCTGCGCGCGGCTGCGGCGGCTCTCGCTTGTGGCCAAAGGAAAGACTTTGGCCGGATTGAGCAGCCAGTTGGGGTCAAAGCTATCTTTGATCCGCATTTGGTATTCCATGTCGATGGGGTCGAATTGATGCACCATCAAGTCACGCTTTTCCACGCCGACGCCATGCTCGCCCGACAGGCAGCCGCCGGCCTCAACACAGACGCGCAAGATTTCAGCGCCCAAAGCCTCGGCTGTTTCGAGTTGACCGGCATTGGCATCAAAGATGATCAACGGATGCATATTGCCATCGCCCGCATGAAAGACATTAGAGACGGCAAGGCCGTATTCTTCGCTCAAATCCATGATTTGCGATAGGGCATTGGTCAGCTCGCTCACTGGAATTGTGCCGTCCAAACAAATGTAATCGCCTTGCGAGCCCATCGCGCCAAAGGCGGATTTACGCCCGAGCCAAATGCGCGCGGCGTCATCTGCGTTGGTCGCTTCGCGGATTTCAATGGGGCTGTGGCGTTCAGCAATTTCCTTGATTTGTGTCAGCTGGTCTGCAATGTCTGCATCGCTGCCCTCGACTTCGACAATCAACAGCGCCTCGCAATCGGGATAGCCTGCGTTGGCGTGACGCTCGACCGCGACAAGGCATTGGCGATCCATAAATTCAATCGCGACCGGAATAAGACCTGATTTAATGATATCCGACACGCAGGCCGTGGCATCCAAATTACTCGAATAGGCAATCAGAACAGGCAAGGCCCCCTCAGGGCGCGGCAGGATTTTCAATGTCGCCTCGGTCACAATGCCCAGCTGACCTTCGGATCCGCAGATCACAGCGAGTAAATCAAGGCCCTCTGCCTCTAAATAGGCGCCGCCCAATTCGACAATCTCGCCATTCATCAAAACGATGGTCACCCCCATCAGATTATTGGTCGTCACCCCGTATTTCAAACAATGCGCCCCGCCGGAATTCATGCCGATATTGCCAGCGATGGCACAGGCCAACTGACTAGAGGGATCCGGCGCGTAGAAAAAACCAAGCTCTTCGACCGCATGGGACACTTTGATATTGGTGATGCCCGTCTGAACACGGATGGTGCGGTCGGTGGTGTTGATATCGAGGACCTCGTGCATGCGAGAGACCCCTAAAATGACGCTATCTTCGGTGGGTAAGGCGCCGCCAGCCAAGGAGGTGCCCGATCCGCGCGGCACAACGGGAATATCGTGGGCCAAGCAGATTTTCATCACAGCCGCCACTTCCTCAGTGGTGCTGGGCAGGGCAACGATCATCGGTGATATGGTATAGGCCGTGAGGGCATCGCATTCATAGGCGCGGGTCTCGTTGGGGTCGTGGATGACCCCTTGCGGACCCAGCGCGGCCGTCAGTTCAGCGACGAGCAGAGGCTTTTTGGCGATACGCGCGGAATGTGGCTGTGGCATTTGCATTTGCAGGGCTCTCCTTTACCAAGTTAAAAGATAGGCGTAACGCTAGGGGAGCGCAATTTATTTATACGAGGCACAATGACACAGAGCGGTCTAGAGCATCTTTGGCAACAAATACTCACTTTGTTGACCCTTTGGGATATGATGGCGCTGATCGCGCTGGGGGCGATGTGGATTTTCCTCACCTATATTATTGAAAACCCGCCGAACGCGCGCCCATCGATGAGTTTTTTGATGGGCTCATATCGTCGATCTTGGTTTCGCCAAATGGCGCAGCGGGATAACCGCATTTTTGATGCGCAGATCTTATCCAATTTGCGCCAAAGCACAGCCTTTTTCGGGTCGGCAACCATGATTTCCATGGGGGCCGGTGCGGCGGTGTTGGGGAACCTCGATCGCGTGCAAACCATGGCAGAGGATTTTTCACTGGCGGTGAATTCAGATATGCTGCTTGAGATCAAGCTTTTGCTGACGATCGGTATTTTATTGCATGCGTTTTTGAAATTCGTCTGGTCCAATCGATTGTTCGGGTATTGCGCCGTGATGACGGCGGCCGTTCCCAATGAAACCGATAGTATCGACACATGGCGCGTTGCAGATCGCGCGGCATCGCTGGCGGTGACGGCGGCGCGGGCGTTTAATCGCGGATTGCGCGCGATTTATTTTGCACTGGCCAGCACCGCGTGGCTATTGGGGCCGGCAGCGTTGTTGATTGCCGTGTTCGTCGTTGGGCTTGTCATGTTGCGCCGCGAGTTTATGTCTCAATCACGCGAGGCGGTGGCACAGCATCCCTCATCAATCGCGCTAGAGGAGCATGGCCCAGATGTCACAAAAGAGTGAGCAGATCACCCCAACCGCAGAGGGGCTGGCCGCCTCGGCCCAAGCGGCGCGCGCGGCCAAAGGCCTGCCGCCCGTGCATCTGTGGAACCCGCCGTTTTGCGGTGATTTGGACATGCGCATTGCCGCGGATGGGACGTGGTTTTATCTGGGCACGCCCATTGGCCGCTTTGAATTGGTCAAACTGTTTTCAAGCATACTCAAACTCGAAGATGGAAAATACTTCCTAGTGACCCCCGTTGAAAAGGTCGGGATCACTGTGGAGGATGCGCCATTTGTAGCGGTCGATTTCACAGTGCAGCATCGGGATCAAGAGCAAAGCCTGACCTTTGAAACCCATGTGGGCGACCGTGTCACGGCCTCGGCCGAGAACCCGATCACAGTGCAGTTTGCTCAGGATGGCGAGCCGCGTCCCTATGTTCATGTGCGCGCTGGGCTGACGGCCCTCATTGATCGCAAAAGCTTTTATCGGCTCGTCGATTTGGGCACGAGCGCCGTGCAGGAAGGACAAGAGATGTTCGGTCTATGGTCGGGCGGGCAATTTTTCCCAATGTGTACAATGAGTGATCTTGACGGTCTATGATCCGCCAAGGTGTGAAGAGCTGCCTCTATGTA
>JBDNBY010000077.1:0-8144 GCA_039767595.1 Paracoccaceae bacterium
ACAATTGCTGTGGCGACCAAGCACGAGATTGTCTGGGCCATCATAGGCGGTCTGTTTGTGGCTGAGGCGCTCTCGGTGATCATTCAAGTGGCGTATTTCAAGCGTACGGGCCGGCGCGTGTTCCTCATGGCCCCGATCCATCACCATTATGAGAAAAAAGGCTGGGCCGAGCCGACGATCGTCATTCGGTTCTGGATTATTGCCTTGATCCTTGCGCTTATTGGGCTTGCGACATTAAAAGTACGCTGATGTGAGCGCCGCGCTATCACGCAAACGATGGAGGCACAGGTGAGCGACCGCTATGTCCTTGTGGATGTTGAAACGGCCAATCGGAGCCGCGCCTCGATTTGCCAAATCGGCATTGTCCTCGTGAGCGGCGGTGAGATCGTCGATGAGCATGTCACTTTGGTCGATCCGGATCAGGCGTTTGATCCATTTAATTCCAAGTTGCACGGCATAGATGCCGAGGATGTGCGCGCTGCGCCGACCTTTCCAATGGCCTTTGAGCGGGTAGAAGAGTGGTTTTATGGCCATCCTGTGTTGGGGCATTCCCATTTTGACAAAGCAGCCTTTCGCGCCGAATTTACCCGTTGGAACATCACGCCGCGCGATATCCATTGGGGCGATAGCATTCCTATCATTCGCAAAGCCTTTCCTAAAATTCCAGGCGGCTATGGCTTGGCAAATTTGACCGCGCATTTTGGTATTTCATTTTCTCATCATGATGCCCTTGAAGATGCCCGCGCCACAGCGCAGATAGTGATAAAGGCTTTGTCTCAATTCGACGCGCCTGCGTGGGATGTGATGCGATTTGAGGGAAACGTTTAATGACAAGAAAGAGCTCACAATGATCGTTGCGCAAAATGTATCGGACCAACGGATTGCCGTTTTGGGCATGGGCCGCTCTGGGTTGAGCGCGGCGCGGGCCTTGGTCGAAGGCGGGGCACAAGTGATCGTGTGGGACGACGGCGAGGCGGGGCGCGCTGCGGCTGCCTCGGCTGGCCTCGATGTTGTGGATCTAAGTAAAACAGGGGCGTTGGCCGGTGTCGATCTATTGATCACCTCACCGGGGATTGCGCATTTATATCCTACGCCCCACCGCGTGATTGAGGCCGCTTTGCGCCTTGGCGTGCCCGTCGATAACGATGTGGGTTTATTTTTCCGCTCTTTGTCCGTGGAGGAATGGGACAGTTTTGATGTGATGCCCAAAGTCGTTGCCGTCACGGGCAGCAATGGCAAATCAACCACCTCTGCCTTGATCCACCATCTGTTGACCCACGCGGGCCGTGCCAGTCAATTGGCCGGCAATATCGGCCGCGGTGTGATGGATATCGATCCCCCCGAAGATGGCGGCGTGGTCGTCCTCGAGCTATCGTCCTATCAAACGGAATTGGCCCGCGCGCTTACCCCTGACCTCGCTGTGTTGACAAATATCAGCGCGGATCATTTGGATCGTCACGCAGGGCTGGGCGGGTATTTTGCCGCCAAGCGCCGTTTGTTCGCCGAAGGTGGCCCCGATCGTGCGGTGATCGGTGTGGATGACACCGAAGGTGTCTTTCTTGCCGGTCAGCTGAGCATGGGCGCGAGCGATGATCGCGTGATCCAAATCTCAGCCCATCACAAGCTCGATGGCATCGGATGGAGCGTTTTTGCCCGCAAAGGGTTTTTGAGTGAATATCGCAAAGGGCGGCAAGCCGCCTCAATCGATCTGCGTCCGATCAAAGGGTTGGCCGGCGTGCATAACCATCAAAATGCCTGCGCGGCCTATGCGGTGTGCCGGAGTTTGGGCCTTGCGCCGCGAGTGATCGAAGAGGGGCTCAAGACGTTTTCAGGCCTGCCGCACCGCAGTCAAGTGATTGCTGAGCATGCGGGCGTGACATTCATCAATGATAGCAAAGCAACCAACCCCGCCAGCGCCGCCATGGCCCTTGCCGCGCATGGCACAGTGCGCTGGATCATGGGTGGTTTGATGAAGGACGGGGGCCTTGGCCCTGTCTTAGAGCAGATGGATCATGTCGCTAAGGCCTATGTCATTGGGCGCGATGCGGATCAAATTGCGCTCAGTTTGCCTTGCGATGTGGATGTGTGCACCGATATGTCCGTCGCTGTGGCTCGCGCGATCCAAGACGCGCAGCCCGGGGACACCGTCCTGTTGGCGCCGGCGGCGGCAAGTTTTGATCAATATGATAACTTTGAACAGCGCGGGGATGATTTTATCGCACAGGTGCACGCGCAGCTGTCGTAATCTCACGCCCCTCGATTTGAGATGTCTCACGGACGATTTCCATTGCTGTAGGCGGCCGCAATGCCCCACTTCACATGACCTACTGGTTGCGCTCTTTCGCCTTATTCCCGCCCCAGTGCATTGGTAGGATGTGCATAAGTTGAATTAATTGGGGTGTTTGGGATGGTAAATGGAAAACTGGTTTTAGTCATCGCTCTAGTTTTAATGGTGGGCGGGCCGATCTATATCAAATATGTTGAGCGCACGACACCAGTGCGCAAAGTTGAAAAGCTCGATGCCTCTGTCATCTTTGGGAAGAAAGACAGCTCTTCTGAGGATGAGCGCGCGCAGGCCGCTGCATCGCAATAAGATTGATCGCCGCTCTGGGGGATGCTCCCGCGGCGATATCACATGCTATATCAAGGCCCTTGGTTGATGGCTTGGGCTGCGGCATAGGCCGAGGCCCACGCCCATTGGAAATTATATCCGCCCAGCCAGCCTGTCACATCCACCGCTTCGCCAATGAAAAATAGGCCTTTTTGACGGGTGGATTGCATTGTCTTACTCGATAGCCCCGCAGTATCCACACCGCCCAGTGTGACTTCGGCCGTGCGATACCCCTCTGAGCCCGTTGGCGTGAGGGGCGTTTTGTGGATTTGATCAGCCAGTTGGCCCAATGTCACATCGCTCAAGTTGCCCATGGGACGATCAAGGCCCCACGCGGCGCTATAATAGTCGGTCATGCGGTCCGGCAGCTGCGCCTTGAGCGCGGATTTCAAGGTGCGTTTTGGCATATCCTGACGGGCCTTGCGCAGGTGATCCAAGGCGCGCTCTTGAGGTAAAAAATTACACTCTAGGCTCTCCCCTTCGCGCCAAAACGAGCTGATTTGCAAAATCGCAGGGCCAGATAGGCCGCGATGGGTAAAGAGAAGATCCTCTTCAAAGGATGTCTGCCCCAAAGACACCGTCACGGGAACGGCGACGCCGGCAAGGGGTGAAAATACCCCTTCGTTAAAGGTGAGCGGCACAAGCGCCGGCCGTGTCTCAATGATCTCATGGCCGAAGTTCTGCGCAATATCATAGGCCAAACCCGTGGCCCCCATTTTGGGGATCGATTTGCCGCCCGTGGCCACAACGACCGTTGCTGCGCGCATCGTGCCGCGCGATGTGGAGAGGATAAAGCGCGTGCCATCATGGTGCAGGCTCTGGATCTGCGTCTCAAGCATTATGTCGGTATGCGCGCACATCTGGCGCAGCATCTCGACAATAGCCGTTGCTTTTTGATCGCAAAACATCTGACCGCGGTGCTTTTCATGATAGGTGATGGTGTGCCGCCCCAAGAGATCAATGAAATCCCAAGGCCCATATCGCGAGAGGGCGGATTTGCAAAAATGCGGATTTTGCGACAGGAAATTTTCAGGCGCCGTATAAACATTGGTGAAATTACAGCGGCCGCCACCGGAGATGCGGATTTTCTCGCCGGGGCGTTTGGCATGATCAATAATCGCAACGCGCCCCCCAAGATGCGCCGCGCAAAAAAGCCCAGCCGCCCCAGCGCCAAGGACGATCGTATCATATGTCGTGTCGCGATGTTCCATCCCCTTCATGTGCCTGAGCATTCTTTTGGGTGCAAGGGTGAACAACACACTGGCCAGATGCGAAAAAATCAAGTACATTCTTTCCCAAAGAGCCATAAGGCCAAAACGACGAGCATCGTTGCGCGAACACCCTTCGCATAGCAGACATATTGAGGCAGACTCATGACACAAATCGCCAATGCGCCCCTCGTGGCGCCACAAGTGACTCCGATTTTACCAAAATGGTGGCATAGCGTGGATCGCGCTGTGCTTGGGGCTGTGCTGCTGCTTATGGCGGGCGGTGTATTGTTATCTTTTGCTTCGTCCCCCCATCTTGCAGCGCGTAATAGTGTGGATCCATTCTATTATGCCTATCGTCACATGATTTTTGTGGGCATCGCTGCAGCGGTGATGATTGTCGTGTCGATGCTGTCGGTTCAGACCATTCGCCGTTTGGCGATGGTGGGATTTGTTGCGGCGCTTGTGGGGGTGTTTGCCACGTTATACTTTGGCGAAGCTTTTGAAAGTGGTGCGCGGCGGTGGTTGCGCATTGGCGGGTTCACGGTGCAACCGTCTGAGTTTTTCAAGCCTAGTTTTATGATTGCTGCGGGGTGGTTCATCGCGGCCAGTCGCCGTGTGAATGGCCCGCCTGGTATTCTGATCTCGCTTGTGTCTTTGGGCATTATTCTGATTTTATTGCGTTTTCAGCCCGATATCGGGCAGTCTGTTTTGATGCTCTTTGGGTTTGCCGTGATGCTTTGGGTGGTCGGTGTGCCTGCGGTGTATTTCATTGGCTTGACCGGTCTTTTGGCGGTCGGCGGCTATGTTGTGTATAACACGCTGGATTATATTCGCCGCCGCGTGGATGTATTTTTAGAAGGGGATCCCGATCCCACATCACAAATTGGCATGGTTCAAACGGCGATCGAAGCGGGCGGATTTTGGGGCCGCGGTTTAGGTGCCGGAACTGTGCACGAGCGGCTGCCAGATGTGCATACCGATTTTGTGATCGCCATTCCTGCCGAAGAATTCGGCGTGCTGTTTGTCTTTATGGTGATTGCCGTCTACGTCTTTATCTTTTTGCACGTCTTGCAGCGGGCGCTGCATATCCAAGATGTGTTTCAGCGCGTGGCGACATCAGGATTGATTTTTGTGTTCACGGCGCAGGCCTTTATCAATTTGGGCGTCGCGGCGCAGTTTTTACCATCCAAGGGAATGACCTTGCCATTTTTATCCAATGGTGGATCATCCATGGTCGCATTGGGGATTACGATGGGGGTCATCTTGGCCTTTACACGGCGCGATCCAGTGCCCCAAGGCCGTGGCCTCGAGGGGCGCGTGTGAGATGGTTGCTCTGGCGCATGTTTGGTTGGCGGCCGGTGGAACGGGCGGACATATGTTTCCAGCGCAATCTTTGGCTGAGACATGCCTGACGCGCGGGGCGCAGGTTTCATTGGCCACGGATGCGCGCGGGGCGCAGTACACTGGTGCATTTCCCCAAGATGTCACGCAGCATGTCACCGGCTCGGGTAGTTTTGCCCGCGGCGGCGTTGTGGCCAAACTCACTGTGCCGTTCAAGATTTTAGCAGGCACCTGTCGCGCCATTTTAACCATGCGCCGCACTCGGCCGGATGTCGTTGTCGGCTTTGGCGGTTATCCTGCGATCCCGTCGCTCTTGGCGGCGATGGTGTTGGGTATTCCCCGCGTTATTCATGAGCAAAACGGAGTTTTGGGCCGCGTGAACAAACTGTTTGCGCCCTATGTGCGCACCATAGCCACAGGCGTGCCGATTGATCCAGATACTTTGCCGATGCGCGTGCGCGATAAGATCGCCTATATTGGCAATCCTGTGCGCAAGGCCGTTTTGTGCCGCGCTGGGGCCGGCTATATCCCGCCGGGCGATTATCCAATGGCGATCCTTGTGATCGGCGGCTCGCAAGCGGCGCGGCTTTTGTCCCAAAATGTGCCCGAAGCTTTGGCCCTTTTGCCCGAAGGTGTACGGGCCTTTTTGACCGTATCACATCAAGCCCGAGCCGAAGATCACGACGATGTTGTTGATATGTACACCTCAGCCGATATTCGCGCGCATGTGCAGCCGTTTTTCGATGATTTGCCCAAGCGGATGGCCGAGGCGCAGTTGGTCATTGCGCGGGCAGGGGCCTCGACCCTTGCGGATTTGGGTGTCATTGGCCGGCCTTCAATTTTGGTGCCTTTGGCGATTGCGATGGATGATCATCAACGCGTGAATGCGCAAAGTTTTTCTGATGCATATGCAGCACATGTTGTGCGCGAAGACGAGCTGACGCCGCAACGGCTTGCTCAATATGTGCAAGAGATATTAAACGCCCCTGACGTGGCAACGCAAATGGCCGCTGCGGCCCAGTCTTTGGGGCGGCCCACTGCGGCGCAGGACCTCGCGGATCTGCTTGAAAGCGTGATATAAGGATAAAGATAAGACATGAAAAGCTCGACCAAATTACCCGTAGATGTTGGAGTTTTACACTTTGTGGGAATTGGCGGCATTGGCATGTCTGGCATTGCCGAAGTTCTCTTGAATTTAGGGTACAACGTGCAAGGCTCTGACATGAAAGCCTCGCCGATCACCGATCGTCTTGAGGGGCTGGGCGCGCGGATCTTTATTGGTCAGGCGGCGCAAAACCTAGATGATGCCGAAGTTGTGGTGATTTCCACAGCGATCAAACCTGGTAATCCAGAGTTGGACGAGGCACGCCTGCGCGGATTGCCTGTTGTGCGGCGCGCTGAGATGCTGGCGGAACTGATGCGGTTGCGCTCGAACGTGGCGATCGCTGGCACGCATGGCAAGACGACGACCACAACTATGATGGCCGCCCTCCTTGATGCGGGGGATTTGGATCCCACTGTAATCAATGGCGGGGTGATCCATGCCTATGGATCGAACGCACGTTTGGGCCAAGGCGAATGGATGGTGGTCGAGGCAGACGAATCCGACGGCACCTTTAACCGCTTGCCGGCCACTATTGCCGTTGTGACCAATATCGATCCCGAGCATATGGAGCATTGGGGCGATTTTGACACGTTGCGCCAAGGGTTTTTAGATTTTGTCTCGAATATTCCATTCTATGGTCTGGCTGTGTGCTGTACCGATCACCCCGAAGTGCAGGCCTTGGTTGGCAAAGTCACTGACCGCCGGATTGTCACATATGGATTTAATGCGCAGGCCGATGTGCGTGCCGTGAACTTGACCTACAAGGCGGGGATCGCGCATTTTGATGTGATGTTTCAAGCCACGGGCGAGCGGATTGAGGGATGCGTCCTTCCGATGCCGGGGGATCATAATGTGTCAAATGCCCTGTCTGCCGTGGCGGTGGCGCGGCATTTGGGCGTGCCGTTGGATGTCATTCGCGCGGGGCTGGCTGCGTTCAAAGGGGTCAATCGACGCTTTACCAAAGTGGGCACGCGCGGCGGCGCGACGATTATCGACGATTACGGCCATCACCCTGTTGAGATTGCCGCCGTCCTCAAGGCCGCCCGCCAAGCCAGTGATGGCCGTGTGATTGCCGTGCATCAGCCGCATCGCTATACGCGCCTGTCGTCTTTGTTCGAGGATTTCTGCGCCTGCTTTAATGACGCCGATGTTGTGGCGATTGCCGATGTTTTTTCGGCCGGAGAAGATCCGATCGAAGGCGCCTCGCGCGATGATTTGGTCAGCGGTCTCATTCGCCATGGCCACCGCCATGCGCGCGCGATCCTTGGGCAGGACGATCTAGAGCGCTTGGTCGATGAGCAAACGGGCGAGGGGGATATTGTTGTCTGCCTTGGCGCCGGCACGATCAGCGCATGGGCGCGGGCCATCGCCACAGATCCCAAAGAGGTGGAGAGCGTCGCATGATCCTGCCCAACGTGCGCGGCACGCTGTTAAAAGAGCATCCGATGTCCAAGTTGACATGGCTGCGCGTGGGCGGGCCGGCGGATGTTGTCTTTCAACCCGCTGATATTGAGGATCTACGCCAGTTTTTGCGGGACCTCGCCGCCGATGTTCCAGTCTTTCCGATGGGGGTTGGGAGCAATTTGATCGTGCGCGACGGCGGTATGCGCGGCGTGGTGATCCGGTTGGGGCGCGGCTTTAACGAGATTGCCCAAGAGGGTGATATGATCGTTGCAGGCGCTGCGGCACTCGATGCGCATGTGGCGCGCCGTGCCGCCAGTTGGGGGCGCGACTTGACGTTTTTGCGGACAATCCCCGGCGCGATCGGTGGGGCCGTGCGCATGAATGCCGGCTGCTACGGCAGCTATGTGGCGGATCATTTGATCGATGTTGATGTGGTGATGCGCGACGGCACGATGCGAACGATCGCTATGCA
>JBDNBY010000078.1:0-18041 GCA_039767595.1 Paracoccaceae bacterium
ATGCAGCTGTGGAATACGCATAATCCGTTTCGGGCGGTGTTGCTGTGTGCTGATGGTTATATGGTGATTTGGGATTACAAGAACTCTCCATTTTTGTCGGAGTTCAATCCTTTGGTACGTGAACAACGCTCTGGTGCGGATCTGTTCTATTTTGACCGTGGGGACAAAGTCGATGTGGCGGCCGATACATTCTCGAATGAAGTGCGCGTGCTGATCGAGGCGCATGGCGGGAATAACAAGCGTCTGGCCGTGGATAAGATCATGTTGCACGGGTTGCGGGCGCTTGAGGCGCAGGGCTTTGACATCATGGAAGGCGAGGAGCTGACGGAAAAGACCCGCGCGATTAAGGGCGTGGATGAGATAAAGGCGATGCGCTGTGCCATGCATGCGTGCGAAGTCGCCGTTGCCAAAATGGAAGAGGCCGCGCGCGACGGTGTGCCCCGCGGAGATATGAGCGAAGACGATATCTGGGCGGTGCTGCATGCCGAGAATATCAAGCGCGGCGGCGAATGGATTGAAACGCGGCTCTTGGCCTCGGGCCCGCGGACAAACCCGTGGTTTCAAGAATGCGGCCCGCGTATCGTGCAAAACAATGAGATGGTGTCGTTTGATACCGATTTGGTCGGCTCCTACGGCATATGCTGCGATATCTCGCGCTCGTGGTGGATCGGGGATGCAGCCCCGCGCCCCGACATGATCTATGCGATGCAGCACGGGCATGAGCATATCATGCGCAATATGGAGATGCTCAAGCCCGGTGTGCATATGCGCGATCTTAGCCTGAATACTCATGTCCTGGATGCGCAATTTCAAAAGCAAAAATACGGATGTTTGATGCATGGCGTCGGCCTATGCGATGAGTGGCCTTTGATTGCCTATCCTGATCACCTTGTGGACGGTGCCTATGATTATGTGTTGGAGCCTGGAATGGTCTTATGTGTGGAGGCTTTGGTCAGTCCGGAACATGGCGATTTTTCGATCAAGCTCGAGGATCAAGTCCTGATCACTGAGGATGGTTATGAAAACCTCACAACCTATCCGTTTGATTCGGCTTTAATGGCTTATCCTTAAGGGTATATTAACACCAATTTCACGCATTGCTTGCGCTAAGTTTGCTAGCTTTGGCGGCGGTGCCACAAAATTACCCTAATTTTTTTCTGCTAATTTGAGTGCATATTCAGCAGTTTTTGCCGTTTTGCCCCCCTATTCATTAAAATGATACCAATTAAATACCATCATGCAGTTAGGTGCACTTATACTATAGTTGCCATAGTCTCACTGAAGGTGCCAAAACCGCTCTCCGTCGATAAAACATAGACCTATGCTTCGTAACGGAATGACGGGTGGTTTGCTAAATTATTTGTAGAAAAATACAAATAAGGCGCACCTCATGGCCCAGCTCTCGCAACATGGCATAGACGAAAATACAATCACCTCAGGTCTATTTGGTGGTAACTTTATCTCTACCACAGATCGCATTGCGGATAACGGGACGTTCGACGAAGTTGATGCCGAAATCGGTCTGACAAATCTTAGATATCCGGGCGGCAGCCTGACTGAACATTATTTCGACATTACTAACCCAGATGCGTCATAAGCATGGGATGATGCCTCGCGCAGCTATGTCTTTCTGCAGCCGATGAGCGAGTTTTTCGCCTATGCCAACGAGCAAGACGCCCCTGTCTCTATTGTCCTGCCCACACAAAAATTCCTCACGCAATCCACTGACGCCAATGGAGATCGCTATTCGGCGATTGATCATCCGGCCTTGCATCAGTTTGTCACGGATGTGGTTACAGGCGTTTATGGCGATGTTGAGATCCAAGCCTTTGAACTTGGGAATGAATACTGGGGATCAGGTGAAATGACGGCCGTTGAATATGGCCGCGTATCTTCTGATATGGCGGTCACGGTGCAATCCGCGCTGAACGATGCGGGGCATCCGGATGTCGATATCGCGGTCCAAGTTGGGCATGATTACTCGTATTCCAATCTGTCGGATCAATATGCACATCTTGATGACCCCCAAGAGATCTTGGATCAGCTCAATATCAAATACGGCACTGATTTTGGAGCAGACATGCTCAATCACCGAGGTGACATTCAGTGGGGTCAAGTGAACAACGGCTTGATCATGCATGAATTTGACACCACCCAAGAGCAAGACGCGATTGATGCGGTGATCTCGCATGTCTATTCGCGGGCGCCCTTCTCGACCTATAGCCGCGACTATGACCTCGATATCGCCGAGGACTGGCATGCGGAGATTGACGGTCTGACCAACTACGTCACAGAGTGGAACATTTCGAGCAATACAAGCTTGCTTGATCGCGACACGGACTATGGATTAAAGCAGGCGCATGAATACCTCAACATGATCACCAACTTTGCGGATCGCAATGTCGAAATGGCCAACGTTTGGGCCGTGCAACAAACAGCCGAGGCCGCCTTGGCCACGTCAAACGGTGATGTCAAAGTCCTTTGCGAAATGTTCACGTTGATGAGCGAAAGCCTCCAAGGCGCTCAGGTCATCGATATCAATGCCGACTCGTCTCAAGAGGCGCATGTCACGGACACGTATCAAGCGAATGCATTTTACAATGATGGCACATTGGTGATGTTCATCTCATCGTTGAGTACGCACAGTGAAGACATCTCGCTGGATCTCAGCGACTTGATGGAAACACATGGGGCGGTCACAGCCACATCCTTAAAAGTGGCTTCACCCAATGACATTGGCGATGCTGACACGGCGCCGATTGTGACGGAGGATCCCCAAAATGTAAGCTATGACGATGCTCAGCTGTCCATTTCAGCCTCGCCATACGAAGTGGTACGGATTGAATTTGCCGACACGACCTTAGCGCAACCTGTCGATAGCGCGCCGATTGGGGCCATTGATCGCGTCCTTGAAGATGAAGAGATGGGGATCGCCGCAGATGACAACATCAACGAAGAGATGGACGAAATGGCCGAGCTTGTCGCCGAAAGCATGGGCGCCGCGGGGATTGCGCTGTTCTTGCCTTTGTTAATCCTACTCTAACGCGGGGAGGAGTTGCACCTCACCGCCCCCTGATTTATGAGGGGGCAAAAAAAAGGTACCTCCCATGATCCTACGCTATTCCCGTCCTGAAATGGTTGCCATTTGGTCGCCAGAAACGAAATTCCGCATTTGGTACGAAATCGAAGCGCATGCGTGCGATGCCCAAGCCGAACTCGGCGTCATCCCCAAAGAGAACGCCGCCGCCGTCTGGAAGGCCAAAGACGCAGAGTTCAACGTCGCGCGGATTGATGAAATCGAAGCGGTGACCAAACATGACGTGATTGCCTTTCTCACGCATTTGGCCGAAATCATTGGCCAAGATGAGGCGCGCTTTGTGCACCAAGGGATGACGTCATCTGACGTGTTGGACACCTGTTTCAACATTCAACTTGTGCGGGCCAGTGATCTACTCCTTGATGGGATGGACGGTTTGCTCGCCGCCCTCAAACGCCGCGCGCTTGAGCATAAAGACACGCTGCGCATTGGTCGCTCGCACGGGATCCACGCCGAGCCGACGACAATGGGCCTCACATTCGCGCGTTTTTATGCCGAGATGGAGCGGAACAAAAAGCGCCTCGAAACAGCCCGCGCCGAGATTGCGACAGGCGCCATTTCGGGCGCTGTGGGCACATTTGCCAATATCGATCCCTTCGTCGAAGAGCATGTCTGCGCACAGCTCGGCCTCGAGCCAGAGCCGATTTCAACACAAGTCATCCCGCGCGATCGCCACGCCGCGTTTTTCGCAGCCCTTGGCGTGATTGCCTCGTCGATTGAAAACCTCGCAATTGAAATTCGCCACATGCAGCGCACCGAACTTCTCGAGGCAGAAGAGTTTTTCTCCAAGGGGCAAAAAGGCTCCTCAGCCATGCCGCACAAACGCAACCCCGTGTTGACAGAAAACCTCACTGGATTGGCGCGCCTTGTGCGCATGTCGGTCATCCCTGCCATGGAAAACGTCGCCCTATGGCACGAGCGGGATATCTCGCACAGCTCGGTTGAGCGGAACATTGGCCCAGACACGACCGTGACATTGGATTTTGCCTTGTCACGCTTGACCCAAGTTGTTGATAAATTGGTGATCTATCCCGACAATATGCTCGCCAACATGAACAAATTCCGCGGGCTTGTGATGTCACAGCGCGTGCTTTTGGCGCTGACGCAAAAGGGTGTCACGCGTGAGGATGCCTATGTATTCGTACAGCGCAACGCCATGCGCGTTTGGGAACAAGGCGCTGATTTTAAAACGGAACTTTTGGGTGATGATGACGTCCGCGCCGTCATGAGCGCCGAGGAAATCGAAGATAAATTCGACTTTGGCTACCACACAAAAAATGTCGATAAAATTTTCGCACGCGTTTTTGGAAATTAACGCCTACGTTTGAGAATTATTAACTCCTTGTCCCTATATCTCGAGGGGCAAGGAGGCATTCATGACCGCACTTACTTCTCTCGATCAGACCCAAGCCCACGCTGTAGACGCCGGCCCCTCGGCGCTGTCACGGTCTCAAAAGGCTGCAATGATTGTGCAAATCCTCTCAAAGTTGGACACACGCATTTCGTTGGGCGGTTTGGATGCTTCTTTGCAATTGCGCCTTGCCGATCTTGTTCAGCAAAATGGCGTGATGCAGCGCGACACCATACGTCACGTAATAGAAGAATTTGTCAGCGAGCTCGAAGAAATCGGAATGGCCGCCCCAAATTCCACGCCGGCTGCACTCGATCTTTTGGACGGCATGCTCACGCCACAGGTCATTGCCAAACTTCGCCTTATGAATGGCAAGCAGAACATGGGGGATCCATGGTCAATGGTCACCTCTCAAAGCGATGCCACGTTAAAACGCCTCATCCTTTAAGAAAGTATTGAGGCCGCTGCCGTACTTCTCCATAAGCTGCCAAGCAAACGCGCGGCACGGCTCATTGAAGAGATTGACGGCGACCGCGCGCGCTTAGTTGTCCTCGCAATGTTAGAATTAGACGGGCTCAGTATTACGGCCGCGCACCGAATTGGATTATGCTTTGCCGAGAACATCTATGAAAGTCCCAAGTCGGCAATCACTAAACCTATGCACAAACGCCTAGGTGATATTTTAAGCCAAGCCGAAGAACACACACGCGATGGTATGATCGCCAATATAGCCAACGTCGATGAGCGGATGGCGCATAAAATAAAAAACAATATCTTTACATTCCAAGACATTCCGCACCGCGTCACCATTCAAGATGTCAACATCATCTGCACTAATTTACCAATGGAGCTGGTCGTCGATGCCTTTAAATCTGCGAATGATTCAGGTCTCAGACATGTCGTCACGTTTATGTTCGAACATATGAGCACGCGCTTGTCCGATAAAATCAAAGAATATTTAAAATACGCACCTGCCGCACAAGAACACACAAAACAAAACGCATTGGCCGCATTTGTCCATGCGCTTCAAGATTTGGACAAGTCTAAAGTTATCACTCTATTACCTCCACCTTAACTGCCTAATCGTGCCAAGCAGCCACAATCCGCATTGTGACGCGATCCTGAACGAGAACGACGGATTCTAGGCCCGAGCGCGCGGTGGCGAGTTCAACCCTAATCTGATCCGCGCCACTCCATTGAGACAAATGTTCTACGGCACGCACCGTATTAAAATAATTGAGCTGCTTTCCCGTATTCTCACCTTGTAAAATATGGACATTGGTTTCCGGCGCATACCAAATACGCGATACACCAAACGGCCCACCTGAACCCAATGGTGATATTATCAAAGACTCATCAGTTTTGGTAATCGGCGGCGCTTCGGGCACAGGAAGGTTCAGAGAGTTGATAACCTCTGAGGGCCGAAACCCTGCAATGATTTCAACACCATTATGTACGAATTGAGGGGTGTAAATGCTCTCTAATCCATTCACCCGCGCATATTGCTTTTGTCGTTTTGTAAAATGAGGATGTGCAAAGCTATCTTGCCAACCAATGTAATCCCAATAATCAACGTGCCAAGACAATACGATCGTATTGGGATATTGAGCCAATTGACCAATATAAGCATCTGCCGGCGGGCAAGACGAGCACCCTTGTGACGTGAAAAGTTCAATGACATGCGACGCTGGTCCTTCACGGTCCGCGGCACTTGCGATTGATGCGCCAAAAGAGGCACATGCGATCATAACAGCACACAACATGACGCGGCGCACAAGTTTTCCCATCTGGCGCATTTCGCTACCTCCATTTGCACACAGGATACATACATTCATTAGACATGAAAAATCAAAACTGCGCGATGAGGAGTATACAACGCCAAAACTCATTCACTCTCATTTCAATGTCCCAAGAACTTTATTTCGTTACTAGATTAGATTGTGGGATATTCACCTTAACAGGACATTCCACCCCTTGCGCAGTTGAACGCCCTACTCTCTTGCACTAGGATTGTTGCAATCGTTCAACTCGGAGATTAAAATGACAGAGACATCCTACGGCTTCGACACGCTCCAAGTGCATGCCGGCAGCGAGGCGGATCCAGCCACAGGGGCACGCCAAGTGCCAATCTATCAAACGACGGCCTATGCATTTCGCGATGCCGAGCACGCGGCAAAATTGTTCAATTTGCAAGAAGTCGGTTATATTTATTCTCGCCTGACAAACCCGACAATCGCCGCGTTGCAAAACCGTATTGCGGCGCTCGAAGGTGGTGCAGGCGCCGTGTGCTGTTCATCTGGCCACGCGGCTCAGATCATGGCGCTCTTCCCGCTCATGCAACCGGGGAAAAATATTGTCGCCTCGCCGCGTCTCTATGGCGGCACGATCACGCAATTCTCTCAGAGCTTTAAACGCTTCGGATGGGACGCGCAGTTTGTCGATTTCGATGACCTAGATGCCGTACGCGCCTCAATCAACGAAGACACCCGCGCGATTTTCTGCGAGGCGCTGGCCAATCCAGGTGGCTATGTCACCGACCTTGATGCCATCGCCAAAATCGCCAACGAGGCCGGCATTCCGCTCATCGTTGATAACACCGCCGCAACGCCGTATCTGTGCAATCCTATCGCACATGGCGCGACATTGGTCGTGCATTCGACGACAAAATACCTCACTGGCAATGGCACGGTCACTGGCGGTGTGGTTGTCGATAGCGGCACCTTTGACTGGAGTGCCTCTGACAAGTTCCCATCCCTCGCGGCCCCTGAGCCCGCCTATCACGGCCTGAATTTCCATGAAACATTTGGTGCACTGGCCTTTACGTTCCACTCTATTGCTATTGGATTGCGGGATTTGGGCATGACGATGAACCCTCAGGGCGCGCATTACACGCTGATGGGGATCGAGACATTGTCGTTGCGCATGCAAAAGCACGTGGCGAATGCGATTGAAATCGCCACTTGGCTCGAAGGTCATGGTCACGTGGCCGAGGTGACTTATGCGGGCATCCCGTCCTCACCATACTACGAGCGTTCGAAAGAAATCTTGCCCAAGGGCGCCGGCGCCTTGTTTACCGTGCGTCTCAAGGGGGGGTATGACGCTTGCGTGAAATTCGTTGACGGTCTCAACCTCTTTAGCCATGTGGCGAATTTGGGGGATGCCCGTTCATTGGTGATCCACTCTGCCTCGACCACGCACCGCCAATTGACAGCTGATCAGCAAAAAGCGGCTGGTGCGGATCCGGATGTTGTGCGGCTTTCGGTTGGCATCGAAGATGCCAAAGATCTGATTGCCGACCTTGATCAAGCGATCAACGCCGCGCATTCCTAACTACTGCGACAGCGCTTTGCTCAATTCAGGGGCAAAGCGCTGTTCATAATCACTGCCGACCAAGGGGCCTTGGAACCGAAACAGCACCTTACCCTCTCGCGATAGGATAAAGGTCTCAGGCGGCGCCGTAACCCCCCAATCAATCGCAGTGCGGCCCATTTTATCAAAGGCAATCGCCTCATAAGGGTTCCCATCTTTGGATAGGAATGCGCGCGCATTCTCTTCGTCGTCTCGCAAATTGACGCCAATAATGTCAATGCCTTGTGCGGCAAGCTCCATTAATTTTGGATGCTCTGCGCGGCATGGCGGGCACCACGAGGCGAAAAAGTTCACTAATACAACCTCGCCATCGCCAATCATATCGGCGCTCAGCGGTGTAAAGCCAGGCAATTCCGCTGACGTGATCACAGGCGCCGTTTTGCCAATGCGCGTGGACGGCAGGCTATCATCCTCGCCATCCAGACCAACGGTAAACAACACGCCAAGAGCGAGGAAAATTACGACAGGGAGAAAGATGATAATACGGTTCATGGCTTATTTCGACTTCTTTTCAAGAGCTTCGAGGTCACGCTTCGCCTTGCGCCATTGCACGGCACTTACGCTGACAATCAATCCCAACAGCGACACCGTGATCGCATAAGAGCTTAGAACGGCAAAGGCGTATTTTCCCAGATCAACCATCATGCACTCTCCCGACGTAACACGGCATCTTTGCGCCGTTTGAAGATTTCCGTTTCAGTCCGCAGTAACACCAGCGCCAAGAAAAGCAGAACAAAACCCGCAATGGAAAACAGCAATGGATGATAAAACACATCTGCAACATTCTCCTCTTTGTCCAAGCTGAGGCTCGCCCCTTGGTGCAACCCTTGGGCCCAGATGAACGAAGCATAGCGAGACAGGATCGCAAAGACCGATCCCACGAGGCACAAGATCGCAGTCAAATCGCTCGCCGTATCGGGGTTATCGATCGCCCCCCAGAGCGCGATATAGCCAATGTAGAATATGAACAACACGAGGAACGACGTCAGCCGCGGATCCCATTCCCACCAAGATCCCCACATCGGTTGCCCCCATAGGGCGCCCGTGGCCAATGCAATCACAGTCATCACAGCCCCAACAGGTGCCGCCGCCTTGGCCGCCAAGGCGCTGACGTGATGACGCCGGATAAGCCAGATCAGCGATGCAACAAACATCATCAACCACGCATTAATCGCCATCAATGCCGAGGGGACATGAATATAAATGATCTTTACCGTGGACCCTTGTCTGTAATCTTCGGGTGTGAAGAAAAACCCCCAAATTAACCCAACGCTCAAACACAGGGCCGCGCCATAGCTGACCCATGGGCGCAGTTTGCGCGACAGGCCCAAGAATTTAACTGGATTTGCATATTCCCAAAGTGACATAGATGCTCGGCCTTCCCTATTTTAAATTCACACGCAGCGTGGCCTGCCCGATAAACGGCACACAGGCCACACAAACAAGGCTTAGCGCCAATTGCAAGATCAATGGCGTCTCATAGCTGATCCCATCAATGGCCCGCCGCACACTATCCGCGCCCAAAATGAGCGTCGGAATATAAAGTGGCAAGACAAGTAATGACAGCAACAATCCACCTCGGTTTATACCCACCGTCAGAGCCGCGCCAAACACACCCAATGCCGAAAGGCTCGGGGTTCCAACAATAAGTGATAGCAAAAGCACACCATAGGCGCCCTGCGGCAAATTCAGCAAGACAGCTAGCACAGGGGCCACGCAAATCAACGGCACCATGACGGTCACCCAATGCACGACCATTTTACCTAAACACACTGCCTCGAGGGGAATGGGCGAACTGGCCAGCGCATCCAGCGTGCCATCTTCATAATCAATTTGAAAGAGCCGCTCTAACGTCAACAATGCCGACAAAAGCGCCCCAATCCATAGAACGCCGGCGGCAATCAATCCGTTGATCTGCTGATCTTGCCCCACGCCAAAGGGGATTAGAACAACAAGGATCAAATAAAATCCGACCGCCTGACCAAAGCCCCCACCCGAGCGCAGCGCCAATTTCAAATCTCGCGCGATCACCGACCTCATAGGAACGCCTCATCAAATGCGCCTTGGGGCTGCGATGTCGCACGGTACGCTCCAAGGTCCAGAACCCTTGTATCCTCTAGCCCAAGATCGATATGCGTGGCCATCAATGCCGCGCCGCCTCGTGCCAAATGGGCCCGAACGGCCCGAGCAAAGAGCGTTACAGAGGCGGCATCAAGCGACACTGTCGGCTCATCTAATATCCAAAGGGGTTTATCTGCGATCACCATACGCGCCAAACCAGCCCGCCGTTTTTGCCCAGCAGAGAGGTAATGCGCCGGCCTGTCGGAGAGCTCGTCTAAATCAAGCGCAACAAGAGCCTCTTTGATGGGCACGTGGGATCCATAGACCGATTGCCAAAACGCCAAATTTTCATAAACACTCAACTGAGATTTGAGCGCATTTTCGTGGCCGCAATATACAAAGCCGGCCTCATCAACAAAAGAAGACCCATTCACAGCGGATTGTAAGCCACTCAAAACGCGCAGTAATGTCGTTTTACCCAAACCATTTGGCCCACGGATCACCAGCGCTTCGCCGCGCGCCACCTCGAACGACAAGTTTTCAATCAAAACCCTCTCACCGCGCGCGATCGCAAGGTCAGACATGGTCAACAGAGGTGGGGACACAGGTTTGTTCATGGCCGTGTTTTGCCGTATTTCTGAGCGCAGGTGCAAGTCAAATCGGTAATGCCGTTGTCGCCTTTAACTCTTCCATAGACAAAAGCGCCGTCACGTTGTGAATGTTCACTTCTGAAATCAAAGATTGGTAAAAGGTGTCATAGGCTTTGGCATTGGCGACGCGCACTTTGAGGATGTAATCAATCTCGCCAGCAAGGCGATGGGCCTCTTGCACTTCGGCGCGATCCATGAGGGCCGCTAAAAAGCGATCCTGCCATGATTTTTCGTGGATGCTGGTGCGGATCAAAACAAAGAAACAGGCATCCAGCCCAAGCATCTCGGCACTCAATTTGACGCCGTAATGCTCAATCACACCAGCATCGCGCATCTTCTTAATGCGGTTCCAAACTGGCGTTTTAGATGAGCCGATTTTCGCGGCGATCCCCTCAAGGGATTGGCTGGCATCATTTTGCAACTCTCGCAAAATTTTCAAATCCAGATCATCAATGTCTTTCTTCATGCGTCTGACCTTTGAGTATTAGATACAGTTTGTGTTTCATAACCTCTTCGCCATGAAAAGAAAACATATCATAGGAACGCGCTTTGCACGATGAATTGACTTGAAACCCAACACCTGAGATGATTAGACATCTTATAGGCGCCCCACAGATTGAGTGAACGGTGCCTAAAGCCCAAAGTAACAATAAAAGGAACGACACCATAGCTCGCAAACCTCATAACGCCCCGCCGACCCGAGATACGGGGCCTCGTGTGAATGATCGCATCCGGTCTGATGAAATTCGTCTGATTGGCGCCGAAGGCGAAAACGTAGGGGTTGTTACCCCTGCCCAAGCAATGGCCATGGCCGAAGAGGTCGGTCTTGATCTCGTCGAGATCTCGCCAAATGCGGCACCGCCTGTGTGCAAGATCATGGATTACGGCAAATATAAATATGCCCAGCAAAAGCGCGAATCCGAAGCACGCAAAAAGCAAAAGGTTATTGAAGTCAAAGAAGTTAAATTCCGTCCTGGTACGGATACACACGACTATGATGTCAAAATGAGAAATGTTTTCAAGTTCTTGGCAAACGGCGACAAGGTCAAAGTGACTTTGCGTTTCCGTGGGCGTGAAATGGCGCATATTGATCTGGGACGTGCTCTGCTGCAACGCATTTCAGCAGACGTGACAGAGCATGGCAAAGTGGAAAGCATGCCAAAGATGGAAGGTCGTCAAATGGTTATGATGATTGGCCCACTCGCTGCAAAATAAGCCAGCCACCCCATTTCAGATACAAAAAAGCGCCCCTTGGGGCGCTTTTCTTTTATCAAAGTCGTAGAAGATTATGCGACTGAAATATTGATCGCGCTCTCACGACCGTCACGGCCTGATTCTACGTCAAATGTTACTTTTTGGTTGTCGGCCAACTGTGTGAGGCCTGAACGCTCAACTGCTGAGATGTGTACAAACACATCTTTTCCGCCTGATTCAGGCGCGATAAAGCCGTAGCCTTTTGTTGAGTTGAACCATTTTACTGTTCCTGAAGCCATAATAGCATTCCTTTTTTTGGTCTGTCCGCGACATGCGACAGGTCGGCGTGAGCAGCGCTAGATCGTTTGCCAGTCACCAGAAAAAGGAGATAGGGTAGTGAGATAGAGTAGCCTTGCAGCTCTCAAATCCCCTATGCAGGGCACAAAGTCAATATTTTTTATCTTTCAAAATCAAAAGTAACATTAACTGACACACAACATTGCGCAGTTGACACAAGGTCACGAACCCTCTAGGTGCCACCCATGTGCTGTAATACAGCGTGAGCCTGCCTCAACATATTCGTGCGACTTTGTTTTGCATTTGGCAGTTAGCATTTTCCCTTGATCCCCATCACGCAGGGTTCTGTATCGTCCAAAGATGATCTTTGGAAGTCACCCCTTGCGCAATGCTTTGCTGCATTGCCCCCTTTGTCACCTCGTCATTAGGGGCACGGGGCCATATTATGTTTTGTAAAGGAAACACATGTTCGATTTTGACATGCTCGGGCTATCGCCCACGTTGTATACCAATCTAAAAGAGTCTGGGTTTGCAAAACCCACTCCGATCCAAGGACAGGCCATCCCCCTCGCCCTTGAAGGCCACGACATTTTGGGCCTCGCCCAGACCGGTACTGGTAAGACATTTGCTTTTGGCATTCCACTGATTGAGCAACTTTTAAGAATTCCAGGCCAACCGGATCCCAAAACGGCAAAGGCGCTCATTTTGGCGCCGACCCGCGAATTGGTCAACCAAATCGCCGAGAGCCTCAAGCCATTGGCCAAAAATAGTAAAATTCGCGTTGTCACCGTTGTTGGCGGCGCTTCGTTGAAAAAGCAAATGGATCTGTTGCATCGCGGCACGGATTTGCTTGTGGCGACGCCCGGTCGTTTGATCGATCTGATGGATCGCGGCGCTGTGCGTTTGGGTCAAGTGCAACATTTGGTCCTCGACGAAGCGGACCAAATGCTGGATATGGGATTCATTCATGCCCTGCGCCGAATTGCCCCAGAGCTTGGCTCACCGCGTCAAACCATGCTCTTTTCGGCCACGATGCCCAAACAAATGGAAGAGCTGGCCGGCGCCTATTTGACCAATCCGCGCCGTGTCCAAGTCTCTCCTCCAGGAAAAGCGGCAGATAAAATCGAGCAATCTGTTCATTTCTTGAACAAAGCGGACAAGCCTGAAAAGCTGCGCCAGATGTTGGCCGAGGATCCCACAGCCCTGTCACTTGTCTTTACCCGTACTAAGCACGGCGCCGAGCGTTTGATGAAATCCCTTGTCGCCCAAGGGTTCAACGCGGACTCCATTCACGGAAATAAGTCACAAAATCAACGCGATCGCGCGATGCGCGCCTTTCGCAATGGGAATGTGAATATCATCGTGGCCACAGATGTCGCCGCCCGCGGGATTGATATTCCAGGTGTTGCTTATGTCTTTAACTACGACTTGCCGGACGTGCCGGACAATTATGTGCACCGCATTGGCCGGACCGCCCGTGCTGGACGCGAAGGCAAGGCCATCATGCTATGTTCACCTGAGGAAGGCTTGCTTCTCAAGCAAATCCAAAAAGTGATGAAGTTGGACATTCCAATTGCAAGTGGCACAGTTCCAGATGATGCTTTGGCCGAAAGCCCAAAACGTGGCGGCGGTGGCCGCAAATTTGGCAAGGGCGGTGGCAACGGTGGCCATAAAGGCGGCCCAAAATCGGCAAATGGCCCGAATGGCAAAGGCGGCGCGCGCCGCAAGCGCCCTGACTCGCGCTCTGACGGTGGAGGCCAATCGAATGGTGGCTCTGACGGGCAAAAGCGCTTTGGCGGCAAACGCCCGCAACGGCGCGCTTAAAGTTTATATCTCCCACTTTGGCCTCAGCGGCCAAAGTGGACTACGTCGCGTAATTTGAACCCTCATCATCCAAAATCGCCTTGAGTTCATCTAGATGAAGTTCGGATTGATCAGGATAGTCTTCTAATTCTCGGGCAGTTTTTTCGGCAATTTCATCACTGAGAATACGCAAAGGCCGCCCTGTTTGCAGCGCCATGACATAGGTCATCGCCGCGCGTTCAAAATAGTAGAGACGATTGAATGTCTCTGCGACAGTCTCGCCAGTGACCAATATCCCGTGATTGCCCATCATCAGGACTTTGACTTTAGGATCAGACAAATAGGCGGCGCATCTTTGACCTTCTTCTTCGAAAGCGAGGCCGCCATAGTCAGGATCAATCGCAACACGGTTATAAAATGTCGCTGCATTTTGATCGACTGGCAACAGGCGGCTGTCTTTTAATGACGCGAGCACGGTCGCATAAGGCGAATGCACATGCATCGCACAGCGGGCTTGCGGACAGAGCCGATGGACCGCGCCATGCAGACCCCATGCCGTTGGATCCGGCGCATTGGGCAAGGACATCGTCTCTTTGTTCTCAGCGTCATACACCACCAAATCAGAGGCCTTAATGCGCGCGAAGTGGCGTTGATTGGGGTTCATGAGGAACCTTGTGCCAGCCTCATTCACGGCAAGACTAAAATGGTTCGCGACGGCCTCGTGCATATTAAGCCGCGCGGTCCATCGAAAGGCTGCGGCCATATCCACGCGCTCTTGCCAAAAATCATTCATCATCATTTAGCGCCCTTTGCGATGCGGCGTCACTGCTTTGAACGTCAAACTGACCGCTGAGATCTGGAACAAACGCCTCAATCGCGCAAGAGGCGACAACAGTTGTAGTTGCGCCACTTTGCTCAATATTTTGACCGCCAAACACGACATTTAAAACGGGCTTGCCGCGCGGGATGTGAGAGAGTAGTTCATCAATATCCACTTGATCCGGCTCTTGGACGCCAATCGTCACAACCACCTCCATCACCGAATGATCGATATCCAGCGATCGAAATAGAGTGATCGAGCTGCGTCTGAGTGTTTCTTGGACGGCGCGCACGGCGGCTTTGGTATAATCGCGACCATAAAGATCAGCGCCCGACCCTATTTCCAGAATAAGCCGTTTCATACAGCACCCTCCTTGGGCGAAAGCGCCAAGGACACTGTGATGGCCGCATGAGCTATAATCGTGCGTCGTTGATTTACGTCCTTCGGATGGGGAACATCTAAACCACCTGCAACAGTTGTTATATTGATCTGTCCATATGGGAAAATACTATAGAGATCCTCTTGTTCAACTTGGGCTGGCTCTTGGCAGGCGATCTCTACGTCAATCATCATATCGGATTTATCTGCGCCAAAGACCTCTGCAACGTTGATGGAATGGTGCCAAAGCGCGTCTTCTATCGCACGGCGGGCCGCTTTGGTATAGCTGCCGGAGCGCAGCGCACTGCCCGTGCCCCGCTCAAAAAGTAAGGGTGTCTTGTGGGTCATGGGCGAGCCTCCTTAACGGTGTATCATGCTATAGAACTGTGGGCATCGTTCTTAGACCTAGGCGTGCCCGCACTTGCATATGCGTATCAGATCGCTTTCAAATTACAAAATCTAATTCTGATACGCCATGCTACGATCGCACCCGAATTAACTCAGTAAGATATAGCTACTAAATGCGAGGCCCGACAAAATGCCCCCCCATCCCCAAACCAAGATAGGCCACAAAGACAGGGCGCCGCACTAAGGCAAACACAGCTGTCATTGCTGGAATAGAGGTGACGCCACCGGCCACCATAAAAGTCATCGCAGCCCCTTGTGTCATGCCCTGATCAATGAGGCTGGACACAATCGCAGGCGCAGCGTAACCGTTCAAATAGGCCGGCGCACCGACAAACGCACTGATGAAAATCGGTTGTAATCCTGAGCCACCAACGATGCCCGCGATCGCTTCAGCCGGAATATATTCAAGCATCAGGCTTTCAAACACATAGGCGAGCGAGAGCCATTTCAGCAAAAAGAGGCCGTTACTGCGCACCTCAGACCCAAAGGTCTGTAGGCGCTGATTTTCAGACCAAAACGACCACACAGGCTTGCCTTCATACGGCTTACTGCTGCAACAGCCCCCACAGGATGACGAGGATGAGTTGAGTAAAATATCTTGAAAATACCCTGCGCTCACGGCCAGACGAACGGCAAAGCCACCAAATAGGCCAAGGCTCACGGCCGCCACAGTCTTCGCAACAGCAAAGCTCCACCCAAGTTCACCAGAGGTGATCACGAAAATGGCCGGATCCATGATAGGCGAGGCTAACCATAGGGCCATCACCGCCGACAAAGGCGTTCTGACTGCCAAAAGTGCAGCAATAAACGGGATAATCTCACATGAACAAAAGGGAGATAACCCACCAACCAAGGACGCGAGGATAATCATACGCGTCTCATTGCCCTGAAAGGCGCGCGCAACAAGCGTTTCTGCGCCTGTCGCTTTGAGAAAACCAATGGCCAAAATCGCAAAGAGGATAAAGGGCAATGTGCCTAAAACTGTGTTAATCGCAAATTCAAAGCTGGGCACGACTTGCATGGGATCAAAAAACGCCAGCGCGGCAAAAATAACTGCGATCACGAGCCAGACACGGTCAATTCGGCTTGCCATGCTCCACCCTGTGTTGCGAATTTCAATAAACGACATCACGCCTCTCCTTTTGGGCTATCGGCACAACACTCTTCGGTCAAAAACGATAAAAGACTGTCCATCTGTGAATAGTTGGCACAGTTTACAATCGTACGGCCAGATCGCACTTGAGCAATCAGGTCTGCCTCTTTTAATGCAGAGATATGATGCGAGAGCGTTGAAGCTGGGATGCCTAAATGATTTTGAATATCGCCAACGGGCAAGCCTTCATGACCTGCCCGCACTAACAATCGATAGATCCGAAGACGATGCGCATTCCCTAGAGCCATTAAAATCAGTGCCGCCTTTTCCTCGTTCATCCCTCAACCATCTCTCTACATTGTTTCCATAAAACTAGTATAGTCGAACCAATCTAGCAACAGTAATTTACCAATGGCGCACAAAACGGCGCAAAGGACTATTTTTAGGCTTCGACGTGTCATGAAAACTTTAAACAAACGTCGCGCAGAATTTACATAATTTTGATCTCTAGAGATTAATAAATAATAGAGCAGACAATGAACGTATATCAGGTTAACGCGCTGACAGACGTCCCAATTTCGCTGCAAGTCGCTGAGGTGACAACACACCTAGAGCGGCAGCCGCCCCCCTCCTCTATTGTGATCATGATCCACGGGTATAAATTCGATCATCGGGATCCCGCGCATTGCCCGCATGCCACGATGTATCACCCGCATTCCGTTGCGACAGATTTTCGAACCCGAAGCTGGCCATCTGAGCTGAGGAAGGCCGGAGGTGATGGCGTCGCCATTGGCTTTTCATGGCCGTCGCGCGGAACCATAAGACAGGCCTACACCACCGCAGCCCATGCCGCGATTGATCTTGCTGAACTTGTAAAACGCTTGAAGCAAGCGTTCCCAGACACAGCCGTTCAACTCATGGCCCATTCGCTCGGCGTGCGCGTTGCCTTGGAGGCGTTTCATCAGCTCGAGGCGCATGATATTGATCGCGCGGCATTCTTATTTCCATCAGAATATCAAAATCCAGTAGAACAGGCCGTGCGATCAGCCTTGGGAAAAACAGTTCAAATTTTAAGTATTGCCAGCAAAGAAAATTACATATTCGAGCAACTATTCTCCTGTAGGCGGCTTGCGGGCTCCGCCGCTGGCCCCGCGTTTGGCCAGTACCAACCCAAACGCCCCAATATCGCAACGCTTTGGATTGACCAAGCTCACGTTATCGCACGGCTCAATGATCTTGGCATAGGAATAGAGCGGCGCGAAAAGCGTATCTGCCATTGGAGCGCATACACAAGAGAAGGCATCTTCGAGTTATATTCGAAATGGCTTTTGATGCCTCAAACACTGCCTTTATATGTTTTACGAGACATCACGCACATGGATCGAAAACCGGCAAAAGACCTCGTTTGGGGCATGGGATCTCCGGCATAGCGAGCCTGGCCTGATGTGCACATGATATGTCATGCGCGAGGGTACTCAGGGGATAATCCACGCTAGTCGCTTTACTTATAAAATTCGCGC
>JBDNBY010000079.1:0-31772 GCA_039767595.1 Paracoccaceae bacterium
GAAAATGTTGCCTGCGGTGGGGGTGCTTTATCCCATTTATCTCTTGTTTATTCATCTGGGATTGCTGGATAGTCGTTTTGGCTTGGTGACTGTATTGATGCTGATCAATTTACCGATCATTGTGTGGATGCTTTACACGTATTTCCGCGAAATTCCTGGTGAGATCCTCGAAGCGGCGCGCATGGATGGGGCACGCCTGCGCGAAGAGGTGCTCTATGTCCTGACGCCGATGGCCGTTCCCGGTATTGCATCGACGTTACTGCTCAACATCATTCTTGCGTGGAACGAAGCATTCTGGACGCTGAACTTAACGGCGGCCAAAGCGGCGCCATTGACGGCATTTATTGCCAGCTATTCCTCGCCCGAAGGTCTTTTTTACGCGAAACTCTCTGCTGCCTCGACATTGGCGATTGCGCCGATTTTGATCATGGGGTGGTTTTCTCAAAAACAACTTGTCCGAGGCTTGACCTTCGGCGCTGTCAAATAAGGGGGCGTTATGGGACGCATTACATTAAATCAAGTTCGCAAGATCTTTGGCGATGTCGAGGTTATTCCCCCGTTGGATCTGGAAATCAATGACGGTGAGTTCGTTGTCTTTGTTGGGCCGTCGGGCTGCGGAAAATCCACATTGTTGCGCTTGATCGCGGGTCTTGAGGATGTCACCTCGGGCGCCATAGATATCGATGGCAAGGCGGCCGCCAATTTACCGCCAGCCAAGCGTGGTTTGGCGATGGTGTTTCAGTCTTATGCGCTATATCCGCATATGTCTGTGCGTAAAAACATTGCCTTTCCGTTGCGGATGGCCGGCCTTGATAAGGCGGAGCAAGAGCGCCGCGTGACAGAAGCCGCAGCGGTTTTGAACCTGACTGATTATCTTGACCGGCGTCCCGGGCAACTGTCGGGTGGCCAGCGTCAGCGCGTGGCCATTGGCCGTGCGATCGTCCGCGAGCCATCGGCCTTTTTGTTTGATGAGCCGTTGTCAAATTTGGACGCGGCTTTGCGCGTGGGCATGCGGCTCGAGATATCAGAGCTGCACAAGCGTTTACAAACAACGATGATCTATGTGACCCATGATCAAGTCGAAGCGATGACCATGGCCGATAAGATTGTCGTTTTGCGTGCAGGTCATATTGAGCAAGTGGGCACGCCGCTCGAGCTGTATAAGGCGCCGCGCAATACCTTTGTTGCGGGGTTTATCGGCAGCCCAAAGATGAATATTTTTGGCGCTGCGGCGGCAGAGGCCTTTGGCGCACATCAAATTGGTATTCGCCCTGAACACCTGAGCTTGAACCAAGAGGCGGGTGTGTGGAAAGGCACGGTCGGGGTATCTGAGCATCTTGGATCTGATACGTTTTTGCATGTGAAATGCGAGGGTATTGATGAGCCGTTGACCGTGCGCGCCACGGGAGAAGTCGACATCAGTTATGGCGCCACAGTGTATTTGAGCCCAGATGAAACGCATCTGCATCGCTTTGATGCCCAAGGCCTTCGGGTGTCATGAACCGGCTAAGCGGCAAAACGGCCCTTATTACAGGGGCGGCACGCGGTATTGGGCGCGCCTTTGCGCAGCGGTACCTCGCCGAAGGTGCCACTGTGGCAATTGCCGATATTGACATCGCACGCGCACGGCAGACCGCTCAAGAGTTAGGATCTGACGCCTATGCCATTGAAATGGACGTCACTCAGGAGGCAAGCATTCTCAATGGCGTTGATCAGGCGATCACCCAGATGGGTCAGATTGATATCTTGATCAATAACGCTGCTGTGTTCACAGCGGCGCCGATTGTCGAGGTCGAGCGCGCAGATTTTGATCGCGTGTTCTCGATCAATGTGGCGGGCACGCTCTTTGTGATGAAGGCGGTTGCGCAGCATATGATTGACCGTGGGATCAAAGGTAAAATCATCAATATGGCCAGCCAAGCGGGCCGCCGCGGTGAGTCGTTGGTCAGCATTTACTGCGCTTCAAAGGCGGCTGTGATCTCATTGACGCAATCGGCAGGGCTGAATTTGATCGCCCATGGCATCAATGTGAACGCCATTTCGCCGGGTGTTGTGGATGGCGAGCATTGGGATGGCGTGGATGCGTTTTTCGCAAAATACGAAAACAAACCGCTGGGCCAAAAGAAAAAAGAAGTGGGCGAGAGCGTTCCCTTTGGACGCATGGGGCAAGCACAAGATTTAACAGGAATGGCCGTCTTTCTCGCCTCGGATGAGGCAGATTACATTGTAGCGCAAACCTACAATGTTGACGGTGGCCAGTGGATGAGCTGAGGACCCAGTCATGGAAGATATGTCACATCCGTCGAAATTACGCCTCGCGACGCTGAGCACCGTACCAGAGGGCGTGAGAGCGCCGCAGTATGCGCGATCTGATCTCTCGGCGGGGATCGTTCACATCGGCGTGGGTAATTTTCACCGAGCCCATCAATCGTGGTATCTGCATCGGTTGTTTGAGCAAGGTCTTTCGCGCGATTGGGCCATCGTTGGGGCGGGGGTGCGGCCCTATGATGCCGCGCAGCGCACCAAGCTTGAGGCGCAAGATTATCTGACAACATTGATTGAATTAGATCCCAAAGGCAGCCGCGCTGAAATCATTGCACCGATGATCGATTATTTGCCGATCCAAGATGGCAACGGTCCGTTGATTGACCGTATGGCCCAAGCGGACATTCGGATTGTCGCCCTCACTGTGACCGAAGGCGGCTATTATATTGATCCAGTGACCAAAGGGTTTGATGCCACCCATCCCGATATTGTGCATGACGCGGCACATCCAGATCGACCGCGCACGGCCTTTGGGGCGATGATCGCCGCGCTGCGCAGACGGCGTGAGGACGGGCTTGGCCCCTTCACCGGCATGTGCTGTGATAATCTTCAAGGCAATGGGGACATCTTGCGCCAAACCGTCGTGTCGTTGGCGTGCTTGTCTGATCCAGATTTGGCAGATTGGATCGATACGCACTGTACCTTTCCAAATGCGATGGTGGATTGCATCGTCCCCGCGACGGGCACGTCCGAGATCGCGTTGGCGCGATCTTTGGGGATTGCAGATGCCGCGCCGGTCACACATGAGAATTTCCGCCAATGGGTGATTGAAGACGCATTTTGCGCGGGGCGCCCCGCGTGGGACAAAGTGGGGGTCACCTTTTCGGATAACGTCCACAGTTATGAAACGATGAAAATCCGCATTCTCAATGGGGGGCATCAGGTCATCAGTAATGTGGGCGAGGTGATGGGTCTGGACACGATCGCCGCCTGCATGGCTCATCCGCAGGTCAGTGCGCTGTTTCGCAAAGTGGCGGGCACTGAAATTGTGCCCCATGTCCATGCTGTGCCGAGTATGACACCAGATCGCTATGTTGAGTTGATCGAACAACGGTTTGCCAATCCGCGTATTTTGGACACGACGCGCCGCGTCGCCTTTGACGGATCATCGCGGCATCCTGGGTTTATTTTGCCAACTTTGCGAGAGGCACTGGCTGCTGGGCAGCCATTTGCGGGCCTTGCGCTGGTAGAGGCAGCATGGGCGCGCATGTGCGCCGGCACGCGCGAGGATGGATCGGTGATCGAGCCGAACGACCCAGCTTGGGATGAATTAAATCACGTGGCTCTTCAGGCCAAGATGCGGCCCACCGCTTGGCTGGAGATGCGGCATATCTATGGTGATCTCGCGGATCACGATGCATTCGCTGGTGCATTCGCGTCATGGCTCTCACTGATGTGGACCGATGGTATGGCCGCTGCGTTGGACACGTATCTCACTGGTGTAAAATGACGTTTCTCGGGGTCGATCTTGGGACCTCGGGCCTGCGTGCCGTCGTGATGAACGCGCAGGGCGAGGTGATGGGCAGTGCGCAATGCAGCTATGGCACCTCCAATCCGCACTCTGGATGGTCTGAACAAGATCCGGCCCTGTGGAAAGTAGCGCTGGATCAAGCCATGGGCACATTACGCGAAAGCGTTGAGGGCTATGAGCAGATCCAAGCGATTGCCGTCTCGGGGCATATGCACGGGGCTGTTTTACTTGATGAGGCGGGGGATGTGCTGCGGCCATGTATCTTGTGGAATGATACGCGCGCGCATCATGAGGCCGCCGCTCTGGATGCCATACCGCAGATGCGCGATCTATCTGGGAATATCGTTTTCGCAGGGTTCACGGCCCCTAAGTTGAATTGGGTGCAGCGGCACGAGCCTCAAATTTATGCGCAGGTGGCCAAAGTGCTCTTGCCGGCGGCCTATATGAATTTTCACCTCAGCGCTCAGTATGTGGGTGATCTATCGGATGCCTCGGGCACCTCGTGGTGCGATGTGGCGCAGCGGCAGTGGTCGACCGAGCTATTAGAGCTTGGTCACATGCGGCCCGATCAAATGCCGCATTTGGTTGAGGGGGCTTCGATTGCAGGCACGCTGCGCCCTGAATTGGCGGCGCGCTGGGGCTTGTCCGCACGTGTTACAGTCGCGGGGGGCGCTGGGGATAATGCCGCGGCGGCCTGCGGGATCGGCGCCATTGATGAGGGGGCTGGATTTGTGTCATTGGGCACTTCTGGGGTGGTCTTGATCGCGCGCGACGCCTATCAGGCGCTGCCTGATGCCGCCGTCCACACGTTTTGCCATGCGGTGCCCGAGCGGTGGTATCAAATGGGCGTGATGCTCAGCGCGACGAATAGTTTGAATTGGCTCGGCACGATCACAGGGCAAAGCCCGTCTGACTTGACCGCCGCGCTGGGAACGCAGCTTCGTCCGCCAAGTGATATCCAATTTTTCCCATACCTGAGCGGGGAGCGGACGCCGCATAATGATCCGGCATTGCGCGCGGGGTTCTCAGCGCTTTCGATCGAGCATGATCAGAGGGATCTGACCCAAGCGGTCGTCGAAGGGGTGAGCTTTGGATTAAAAGATTGTCTAAACGCTCTGCGCCAAACAGGCGCGGCACCAGAGGCCCTCTATATCATTGGGGGCGGGGCGCAGTCCCGCTATTGGGTCGAGCTTTTGGCAACGGTATTAAATCTCCCTTTGCACTTGCCCAAAGGGGCCGAGTTCGGTGCGGCCCTTGGCGCGGCGCGGTTGGCGCAGGCTGCCCACCTTGGGGGGCATCTGGGGCATATGTCCATGCCGGATGTCGCTGAGGTGATTATGCCCTATCTAGCCCTCGTCGATAGATTTGAGGCGGCGTATGAACGGTTTGTCGACGCTGTGCAGCATCGCAAAACTTGATCAATGCCTGATCTGCGTTAGTTTCTAGTGCACCAATAAAGGGGTGCATTATGACTGAAGATGAATTGAATGCCAGATATGACACGGCCATGCAGAGCATAACGTATGAAAAAAACCGCAAATCGGCCCAAAGCTTTGCGATGGGGGCGGCCATTCTTGCGGCACATGATAGCCTAAAACATGGGGCGCTCGGGCCAATCACCTTTGCGTGCAAAGGGTTCTTGTTGCTGTTTGCGATATTCTCGGCCTTCTACCTCGCGGGTCAATTGGCCGGCGTGTAATCCAAACGCCACAGGCACTGGCCTTGTGTTTTGAGCCATCTGTGCGAGGATGTCTTTAGATAGTAAAGGCACAGTATGATGCGCATTCTTTTGGCTGGCGCCTCTGGGTATATCGGACAATCCGTCTTGCGGGCTCTGTTGGCGCGGGGGCATGATGTGGTGGCGCCTGTGCGCCAAGAGATGGAGATATCCCATCCGAAACTGACGCAAATGACGGGGGCATTAGAGGCTCTGAGTGCGGATCATATTGGCCCTGTGGATCATGTTGTGTCGTGCCTTGCCAGTCGATCGGGCGGTATAAGAGACGCGCATCGCGTGGATTTTCAGGCGAATATGACATTGCTAGATCTGGCGCAATCGTGCAAGGCGCGGCGGTTTACCCTTTTGTCTGCAATCTGTGTGCAGCGGCCCATGCTTTCCTTTCAACGGGCGAAATTGCAATTTGAGCGCGCGCTAATTGATGCGCCAATAGATCATTCGATTATCCGGCCCACCGCCTATTTTAAATCCATCTCTGGCCAAGTCGAGCGGGTGCGCCAAGGTAAGCCATTTTTGATTTTTGGGGACGGACGAGAGACATCTTGCACGCCCATTTCACGCAGCGATTTGGCGGAGTTTATGGTCGAGCGACTGACCGATCCCGCAGCGCGCAATGCGATTTTGCCCATTGGCGGGCCTGGCCCTGCGCTCAGCGCACGGGCGCAAGGCGAATTGTTATGCCAAGCCTTTGGCCGCCCAGCGAAATTTCGGTCTGTCTCGCCTAAGATATTTGATATCATAGGGACAGCGCTGTGGCCATTGGCGCAGGTCAGCCCATGGGCCCAAGATCGGGCGGAGTTTATGCGCATCGCCAAATATTACGCGACGCAGTCGATGCTTGTTTGGGACGAGACGGCGCAGCGCTATGATCGCGCCTTGACGCCGAGCACTGGGCACGACCGTCTAGAGGACTACTACGCGCAATTGGCCGCTGGGCAGGTTGATGCCCCCGATTTGGGCGCACATAAGCTATTTTAGGCGCGCGTTTTATGTGCGGACGGCGCGCGGATATATCTTGTCGCCCCGTTGCATCAAAGCGGCCTCAGCGCGCCATGCGATATCTTGGGCCGAGAGGGCGGCGGCGCGATACATTTCCTCGGGGCTGCCTTGATCGATAAAGCAATCGGGCAAAGTCAGCGTGCGGATGGTTTTACCTTGGGTGAGCGCGTCTGTCGCAGAGAGGTAATGCAACACAGCCGCGCCAAAGCCGCCAGTGGCGCCTTGTTCCACTGTGATCAAAACGTCATGTGTGTTTAACAGGCGTTTCAACAGATCCGTATCAAGAGGTTTGGCAAAGCGCGCGTCGGCAATCGTCGGTGTGATGCCTCTGGTGCGCAGCAGGTCTGCGGCCTCGCAAACCGTCTCGAGATGTGCGCCAAAGCTCAAAAAGGCGATTTGCGATCCCTCTTCGATCATGCGGCCTTTGCCAATGGTCAACGGGCGGCCTCGATCAGGTAGCTCGGTCCCGCGCCCGCTGCCTCTGGGATAGCGTAGGGCGATGGGCCCTTGATCGTGGGCTGTCGCAGTGGCGACCATGTGCATCAACTCGGCCTCGTCTGCCGCGGCCATGACAGTGAAATTTGGCAAATGTGTCAAATAGCCAACATCAAAGGCACCTGCATGGGTGGCCCCATCGGCACCCACAAGGCCCGCGCGGTCGATCGCAAAGCGCACGGGTAGGTTCTGCAGTGCCACGTCATGAACAATTTGGTCATAGCCACGTTGAAGGAATGTTGAGTAGATTGCGCAAAACGGGCGCATGCCGCTGGCGGCCAGCCCTGCGGCAAAGGTCACGGCGTGTTGTTCGGCAATCCCAACGTCAAAGACGCGGTCAGGGTAGTGCGCTTGCATCGTTGTCACGCCTGTGCCTGCGGGCATGGCGGCAGTGATGGCGACCACGGTGGGATCCTCTTTTGCCTCTTGCAATAAGGCGCGGCCAAAGATTGAGGTATAGCTTGGCGCATTGACGGGGCCTTTGATCTGTTGACCTGTGGCCGTGTCGAATTTCGAGACGCCGTGATACTTATCCGCGGCTTGCTCGGCAGGGGAATAGCCCTTGCCCTTTTGCGTGACGACATGGATCAGTACGGGGCCCGTGGCTGTTGCATGGGCCCGCTGTAAGGTGCGCAGCAGTTCGTCCATATTGTGCCCATCGATCGGGCCGTAGTACTCAAAGCCGAGATGCTCAAACACGGTCGCCGTGCTTGGCGTGCCCGTGACAAGGGAATATTCTGTGCTGCGCGTATCAATTTGAGGGTCATTGATCGATGAGAGGTGGTTGCACATCGCCCCCACCGGCGGCGCGATCGACATTTCGTTATCATTGAGGATCACAAAGAGCCGCTGGTTTCGCGCCCCAGCGTTATTGAGCGCCTCATAGGCCATGCCGGCGGAAATCGCGCCATCGCCGATGACTGCGATCCCTTCACCCACGTCCTGCCCAAGGCTCCGAGCGGTTGCAAACCCAAGGGCGGCCGAAATAGAGGTAGAGCTATGGGCCGCACCAAAGGGATCGTAGGCGCTTTCGCTGCGTTTTGTGAAGCCGCTGGGCCCGTCTTTTTGACGCAACTTACGCATGGCGGCCCGACGCTGTGTGAGGATCTTATGCGGGTAGCATTGATGCCCCACATCCCAAATCAGGCGGTCATAGGGCGTATCAAATACATAGTGCAGTGCAACGGTGAGTTCGACGACCCCCAAAGATGAGCCTAAATGCCCGCCAGTGCCAGACACGATATCAATGACATCTGAGCGAAGTTCATCGGCGAGGGGTTGCAATTGAGACGGCTCAAGCTGCCTGAGATCTGTCGGAGAAGAAATACGATCTAGCAGGGGGGTCTGAGAGAGCTGTGCCATAAGGCGTTCCTTTCGTCAAAACTGCGTTTTTCGGTCCTCTTGAGGTGAAAATGGCGCCGTCCTTGAGGGTAACGGCGCCACTCTCCTGGAGCTTCAGGAAATGGGGTGAGGATCCCCATATTTGGGCCGACTGGGAGGTTGGTCCAAATTCTTATATGCTCCCATATGGATCATTGGCCGTAATCGGGCGCGCCGGTGGTGGCAAGCTCTGGCCAATATTGGATCACGTTGCTGCCCTGAAGCGGCTGTTGATACCCTTTGTGACAGGTCTTACAGGCGGCTTTGGGTGCATCCCCATGGACAGGACCCAAGCGATGCTCAGGATATTCGGCCTCAAGCGGAACAAGGTAGTCGTTGTTCATCTCTTGGACCATAGCAATCCCAAGGCTGGCTGTGCCCCATTGCGGTGTGACTTGCTCGCCATCATAGAACGCGCGGCTGTTGTGGCAGGTCACACAGTTGCGTCCCAATGAGTTTGAGAAATAGTTCATCAACGCATAGGTCCGCTCGGTGTTTTGGATCTTGGGATCATCGGGGTAGTTTTCTACACGCGATTCCAGATCATGCACTGAGATCCGCTCGTAATCCAATAGATAGGATTCCAGTGCGTCCGAGGGCAACGAAGTATATTGCGATTGCGGAGTGTACCGGTTTTGATTGGCCGCCCAGCCCGCGCTTGCTTCGTTCACAGGGGTGATTTTGAACCAAATATCACTTGGAACATTTTGACCGCGGTGGCAGGTCATGCAGGTCACGCCGACTTGTTTGTTGGCATTGACGTGGCCGTCCCAATTCTCGTTGATATTTTGGGTCATCTGGATCATGCGGCGTGCCACCACTTTGGTATAAAGCGCATCCTCGCCGTAAGTCTCCATATCGCCCTCGCCGTGACAATAGGCACACCCTTGATCTGGGGCGACCCAATTTGTCATCGCCGCCATGAGCCGGTTAAAGTTATCTTCCGTCAGATCACCAAGGACTTGGACATTCTCATATATGTCCTTGGCCAAGGCTTCATCGCCTTGGGGGATATAAGGCTCATCTTCAATCAAAAGCGCAATGTCAGGATCGGGCGTGGCCAGATCTGCGCTGAACTCAGTCATCGACATGCCTGTGCCCCTTGGCCCTGTTTGCAAGCTTTCGGTGGCTTTGGGTTGGCCATAGGTGATGATTAATGCAGCTGCAAAGACTGCGGCTCCGACGACCCCAATGGCTATGGCAGGCCCATAGACATTGGTGGGATTTTCGTCATTCCATGTTTTAAACCACTTCGGCAGCATGTTATTCCTCCTGACCAATAAAGGCTTCGTACGTGCCGTAGCTGTCGTAGCCATAAGACCCGTCGTACATCGGCGCAAAATGATGCTCTTGTGCCCAGATGAACCAGTTATCGACGACTGTACCTGTCAATAAGATGCCGATGCCGCCAGTGATTGGGCACAGGACTGCAAACCACCACGCCCAGCGGTGAATGCCTTCCATTGTGGCGTTAAAGCCCATCGTCCAGCGCCAAAACAAAGCTGCGCGTTCCGATGCCGTGCCGCGATCATAAATTTGCTCAAGCTCGCGGTCCCCGCCAAACCGTGTCACCGCGAGGATCGTTGCACCGTGCATCGCAAAGAGCAGAACCGACCCATAAAGGAACACAATCGAGAGGGCATGGAAGGGGTTATAGTACAAGTTGCCATAGCGAATGGAAAAGGCCGTCGTCCAATCCAAATGCGGGAAAATACCGTATGGCACCGCTTCTGACCAGCTGCCCATCATGACGGGGCGAATAAGGCCCAGCACGAGGAACAACCATACTGCGGCTGCAAAGGCATAGGCGACATGTTTGCCCATCTTATGCTGTTGAGCGAGCAAAAAGCTGCGCAAGAGCCATGTCATCACGGAGATCAGCAAGAACATCGAGCTGATGATATACCAACCACCTTCATTAAGGGGCGGCATACGCAATCCCCATTCCGGACCTGGAGGCTCGAGCGCAAGCCAAAAGAACTGGCGCAAAAACTCAGGCAGGGACCAGCCGACTTGCGCCAGCATGTTCAGCCCAACAATGTTGAACCACAAGATCCCCGTGACCAGTGAAATCAGACCTGTCCAGCCGAGGTAAATCGGCCCAATCTGTGCGTTGCCGACCAACCCTGCGAGTTTTGAGAAGAACGGCGTGCCAAGCCGATCTGCGCTGAGGTTGTTTTCGTTGTCGACACCCAGTTCCGCGGGGCCGCGCAGTTGGACTTGTGTGAATATGTTTTGATATTCGAGCATGATTACATCCCCACTTGGCTTGGCCAGATTGGCAGTTGAAGCCACCAATTCCACCATTCAGGCCAACCTTTGGTCCAGACGGGCCCAGAAATGATGATACAGACAGCCGAGAAAAAGACCGCATTGATCGCCAGCAAAAAGCCAAGGCGGTGAATGCCTAATGTCCCGATGGAATAGCCGATGTAATCGCGAAAGAACGTATCTTCGTGATCTGGCCCAAGCACTTCGTTGCCCTTTTCAGGGTTCGCTGCGCTCAAAATCAACGCGCCGTGCAAGGCCAAGGCAAGCGTTGTTGTAAAGAACAACGTCACGGCCAGCATATGCGCCGGATTGTAATGGAAGTGTAAATAGGCATAGCCCGTATTCGAGACCCAATCGAGGTGGCTGAAAATTCCGTATGGAAATCCATGCCCCCACGCACCCATCAAGAGGGGGCGGAAAATCACAAGCGTGACATAGGCCAAAATCGCAAAGCTAAAGGCAAATGGCACATGATAGCCCATGCCCAATTTGCGGCAAATCTCAACTTCGCGCAGGGCCCAGCTGATAAAGGCGCCGGTTGCACACATTGTAATGATTTGCCAAAGTCCGCCCTCTAAGAGAGGTGCCATACCCAGACCATAGCTTAGGTCAGGGGGGGCGATATTAATGAGCCAAGGGTTAAATGTACCTTGTTGTGAGGCGCCCCAAAAAATGAGGACTGTTCCTAACAGGGCGAAAAAGGCTGTGGTGACCCCGAAAAAGCCCACATAAAAAGGCCCTACCCAAAAGTCGAATAAATCCCCGCCTACAAGCGTCCCGCCTCGGACGCGATATTTTCTTTCGAAGCTGAGCAAAGCCATCTCTTCTCTCCGCGTACTATGGCGTTTCGTGAGCCTCACAAATGCGCCGTGTTGAATGTTGATTGGAGCCGGCCGACCATAAAAACCGCCCGCGCTCCTTTTTTGTTGTCAACAAAAGGTTCGTTATATTTCGACGTCGAAATATTATTGAGCGCTTGCAGCGGCCAATTCGAACCAGTTGTAGTGACCCGTGCTGAGCAGGACGAGGTGAATCATCGCAGCCAACAAAAAGAGGAAGACCCCTTGCACCACGAATACGCGGCGCGGATCGAAAATGAGCCAGATCTTGTAAAACTTAGCCATGTCTTTCCTCCTAGAAATAGAACCAAGGGCGCCAGATGAAGACAGCCAAATGCGCGATGACAGCGATTGTCGTAAACAACCATAGCCCGCTCATGTAAACTGAATGCAATTCTTGCGCCTGTTCGTCTGTTAAACCTGTGAAGGACAGGTTACTTTTCTCAGCCATGAACTTTCCTCCGGAACGTTACGCTGACGCCGCAGAACCCCTGCGGCCGGGACCTCTGGATGGCTCATTCCAACCAAAGGGGCCTGTCTGCATCATGCAGAGCAGTTCGTGATCTCAGCGTGGATTACGCTGAGAAAATCAGGGGCGTGACTTGATCGGCCTCGGCCCATGCGCGGGCGAGGGGGCCTTGCAAGAGCAACGTGCGATAGCGCACGACGTCTGCGGCCCACGCGACAAACCCAAATGGGATTGCAGCGCAAAAGATCACGCTAAAATAAAAAATGAATTCCGCAGAGCGCCGCGATGATTTGCGGTGTTTGTGGCTCGGTGCTGAAATAGCATTCATGAGGTGTCCTCCTGTTTAAATACGGCTATTTTTTCATGGCCGCATGTACGGTCGTGATGTTGACGCGGCTGACGCCGTCTTGGCGCGCGCGATGTTCGGCGGCATCCCGAAGGGTCTTGGCCGCCGAAATTCTTGTTAAAATCGGATGTTGAGAGACGATGCGATCCAGTTCGGATTGCGCCTCTGGCTCCCACGGTAGGGCGGTGTACGTGGCTGTTGGGGCCGTGTCGTCCATCTCTGTGGCGAGTGGTAAAATATGGAACAGGGCGTCAAACAGACCGTTGCAGATCTCTTGCAACAAATAGGTCGCGCCGGCATAGCCCATCATCGGTGTGCCCGTGGCGCGCCGAATGGCCGCGCCAGGGAAAGAGGCCGGGATAAAGGCCGCGCTGGGCCCGTGACCGCCCTTAAGTTCGGCAAGATACATTTTCTCGTTGATCGAGCCCATGACGATCAAAGGCCGCTTTTCATTGAGCCATTCGCGCACTTGAGTGTTGTCCGTTTTTTGACCAGCACAGCGTGCAACAGCAAAGGCACATTCAAACCCGAGATCCGTCTCTAGATAGTTGCGGATACCGCGGGCATAGGTTTCATTGGCCACAATCGCAAAGCCGGCAGTGGCATAGAAATCTTGGGTCACAGAGCGCCACAGATCCCAAATCGGCTTGAGCGTGCTATGCTTTTCGCGCTCAATAAACGGCTCTGGGTCAAGGCCGAGATGCGCGCCCAAAGTGCGTAGAAATTTTGTGGTGCTCTCAAGGCCAATGGGCGCTTGTAGATAAGGTTTGCCAAGTGTTTCACATAAGTTACGACCAAATTCGCGGTACATGCACACATTGACATCGGCGTTCACCAAGTGCCGCATTTCTGCGACATGCGCGCCCAGTGGCATGACCATATTCACTTCGGCGCCAATCCCCTCGATAAGGCGGCGCAGCTCGGCCAGATCGCTGGGCATGTTAAATGTGCCATACATTGGCCCAAGGATATTCACGCGCGGTTTTGCATCTGCCTCGCGCTTTTTCTCGGGGGGCATGCGCCCTTTGGTCATGCCAAATTCTGTAAATAGCCATGTCATGGCGCGATCGGCCGCTTGCCATTGATCTTCGTCGATGGTGCGGGGCAAGAAGCGCTGAATATTCGTGCCTTGCGGCACGACACCGCCACCAATCATTTCGGCAATCGAGCCTGTGACGACCACAGCCGGTAGAGAGGGATCAAGGCTCTGCCATGCGCGTTTCATCGCCCCTTCGGTGCCATCGCGGCCCAACTCTTCTTCGCCCAATCCTGTGACCACGATTGGCAATTCATGGGGCGGCAAAGCATCGGTGTAATGAAGGACAGAGGTTACGGGCAAATTTTCACAGCCCACTGGCCCGTCGACGACAACTTGGAGGCCTTTGATCGCGCAAAACGCGTAGACAGCCCCCCAATATCCGCCAGCACGATCATGATCAAAAATCAGCATTAGATCATCTCCTGCGCTTTGGCGGCGCGTTCGGCTTTGGCGCGCTTTTTCTCTTGGAGGGCGCGGAATTCGGGCTGTAGGTTCGGAGTGCCTTCCCAGATGCCCGCGCTATCGCCTTGGCCGACACCGTCGAAAAAGGCGCTCATTTTTTCCATTCGTGATTTTCCAGCCAAAGCCGCATTGATCACTTGGGCCAAGCTGCCGGCGCCTGCTACGCCCATCAGCGGCCGCGCCGAAATCAAATTGGTGAAATAGAGCGAGGGGATGTTACGCTCTTTGGCATGTTGCACCACGGGGGTTGTGCCAATGGCCAAATCAGGGGCCAGCGCATCGACCGCCGCGCAGTCATCCTCAAGAGAGGCGCGGAATTTCACGACGCAGCCTTTGGCCGCGAGCCATGCGGCATCCTCAGTGTTATAGGGCGTTTTGGGGCAGGCGGTGCCGACATAGGGGACCTCTGCGCCACTCTCGACAAGAAGGCGGGCGACCAATAGCTCACTGCCTTCATAGCCGCTCACGGTGATGCGGCCTTTGATGCTATTAGATTGCAAAGCGGCCTCGATGGCGGGCAAAAAGGCATTTTTGGCACCTGCGAGCGTATCAGCTTTGATCCCAAAGAGATCGCCTATCGCATCAAACCATGCGTTCGTGCCCTCTTTGCCAACAGGGGCACTGCCAAAGACGGGGCGGCCTGCATGTTCAAATTCGCGGATGGCCGCGGTGTAAAACGGATGGATCGCGGCGACAGCGGCACAATCAAGCGCGCTATACAGCTCGCGCCATTCGCGGCACGGCACGGTTGTCCCTACTTCAAGGCCCAGCGGCGCAATCATCGCCCCAATCATCATGGGATCCGCGGGGAACATTTCCCCAAGCAACGTAAGGCGCGGGCGGCCTGAGGCCTCTTTGTTCATTGGTTTGACCGGCCCTGCGGTCACTTCTTGGCGCGCATAAGAGAGCATTGCGCCAGCAAGGACATCTTTGGCCTCAGCATGGGTGGGAATGCCAAATCCAGGCACGTCGATGCCAATCACACGCACGCCGTTGATCTCTGGTGGCAAGAGGCGCAGCGGCACGCCGCTGGCTGTTGGAACGCACAGATTGGTCACGACGATGGCATCGTATTTCTCTGGATCGGCCAGCTCAAAAGTCGCTTCGCGAATGTCTTCGAACAGTTTGCCTGTCACAAGGCTTTCTGAGTCAAAGGGCACATAGCCGACGGAGCGCCGCGCCGCATAGAAATGGCTGACAAAGCTCAGACCATAAACACAGCACGCCGACCCAGACAGCAAAGTCGCCACGCGTTTCATCCGCAAACCCACGCGCAATGACCCAAATGCAGGGCACATTGATTGCGGTTTGTCATGGGGGCCGACGGGGTAGTCTTTGGCAAAGGTTTCTAAAATCTCTGCATTGCCAGAATTGGCCGTTGCCGTTGCGAAATCATCTTTGGAATGACATCCCAATGTGACGGGGCCGCCGTCTACGGGCGCCTCGGTGCTTGGGGCGGGGGTGCCGCGTGTGACCTCGGTTTGGTCTACTGTGTCATATGTGATTTCGTTTTTCACTGCTTATACCTCGTCGTAGATCACTTCGAGAGAGACGACAGGCTTGGCATTTTTGCCGCGCATATCCACATCTGTCGCAGGCTCAAGGACGAAATCACCGCCGGTGTCCTTGCTATCGAACAGGGCCAAGAGACCGTCTTGATCAACGGGGCTTGGATGCGTGGGGACACTGTCGGTGACGGCCTGCGCAAGAGATTCGAAAAGCGAGCCCCATTGGCTCTCGGATGTGCCAACGATCTGATAATTCGCTGATTTTTTGCGCAGATCATCATCTTGGGGGATCGCGGCGAGGACCGGAATATTCACAGCCTCGGCAAAGGCTTGTGCCTCGCCTGAACCGTCATCTTTGTTGATCACCAATCCGGCGACCCCGACGTTTCCGCCCAATTTGCGGAAATATTCTACTGCGGAACACACATTATTGGCCACATAGAGCGATTGTAGATCGTTTGATCCCACGAGGATCACTTTTTGCGCCATGTCCCGTGCGATCGGCAGGCCAAAGCCGCCGCAGACCACATCGCCTAAGAAATCTAACAGGACGTAGTCAAAGTCCCAATCATGAAAGCCGAGCTTTTCCAATAGCTCAAAGCCATGAATGATGCCGCGCCCGCCACAGCCGCGGCCCACTTCTGGCCCGCCCAACTCCATCGCGAACACACCGCCGCGTTTGAAACAGACATCGCCAATGGCGACATTCTCACCGCTGAGGCGCTTTTTTGCGGATGTTTCGATGATTGTCGGGCAGGCTTTGCCGCCAAACAAAAGGCTTGTTGTGTCCGATTTTGGATCGCAGCCAATGAGCAATACGCGTTTGCCCATCTCGGCCATTTTATAGGACAGATTGGCCAGCGTGAAGGATTTGCCAATCCCGCCTTTGCCATAGATTGCGATAATCTGCGTTTTTTTAGTGGCCTCTTGAATAGGGATCGCGTCTTGATCAGGTTCAATGGCCGCCTCGTTTTTGAGGCGGTCTGTGTATTCCTTGAGGTTGGGTATTTGATCGTTCATGCGACATCCTTCCAATCGAGCGCCATTTTCAAACAAGAGCGATCCGAAAATGCAGTGTTGTAGGCATCCGCGGCATTTTGGGCCGCCATGCGATGAGTGATGAGATGATTTAAACGTAAGCTTCCACGATCAATGAGCGCACGCACGGCCTCAAGATCGCCATGTGTCCACTCTGCGGCGATGCGCAGACGCGCCTCTTTCATAAAGGCGGGGGCAAAGGCAAAATTTACGCGATCCGGATAGAATCCGCACAGCGTGATTGCGCCGCCTTTGGTCAGGCGCATCATCAGTTGATCCAGTACGGCGGCATCGCCTGATGCATCATAGATCGACGTATAATCGCGGCGGTGATCGTCGTCTGGGTGAATTGCAGTGAGGCCATCGCCCAAGTCCTGACGATCGGCATCTGTGTCCCAAACCGTGGGGGCAGGGTGCCCTGCGGCAATGGTCAAGCGGGTCAGTAATCGGCCTAACGCCCCAGCACCAACGATCAGATCAGGCAGGCGCGCTTGCGGGCTGGCAATGGCATGGCGCGCTGTGGCGGCCAGCGCAAAGAGCGCGGCTTCTTCGCCCATTGCGGCGTCCACTTTCAACACGCGCTGCGCGGGCGTGACAACATAGCGCGAGGATCCACCAAAAAGGCCATGAGCCTCTTCGTAGCAATTGGCGCCGGGCACAAAAACGGTATCGCCGGCGCGCAGATTGACATCTGCGGCGCATTCGATCACTTCGCCCGCGGCCTCATATCCAGGAACCAGAGGATACCCCATACCTGGGAAGGGCGGCATCGTGCCGTTCCAAAAGAGGCTCTCGGTGCCAGTTGAAATTGCAGAGTGATCAATGCGAACCACAACATCACCCGCCTTGGGAGGCGTGAGGCGCAGCGGCTGCAGTGATAGCTGCTGTGCGCTGGTCAATAAGACCGCTTGCGTTTGCATGTGTTTGTCCCTCTTGCGTCGGTGCGTCATTGAATCGCACTCTTATGTGTCATTTTATCGTGACATTACTGTCTGTCAAACAAAATAGACACATTTAGCGCAGTTTGTTTTTCTCAGCGCGAATGACAGAGGTGATAAAGGGGCGTTTGCTGGGGAGGGTGCGGATATTGTTGTAGCCAATTTCATGCAATATATCAGTGACTTGATGTGGTGATCGTGTCTTTCCGGTTTGCATGGCGAATGTGTAGGTCGCGAAATACACATCTCCGGGGCGTGTTGGGGATTTCGCCCCTAACATCGGCTCAGAAATGAGGATTTGCCCGCCATCTGGCAAGGCGTGATAGCATTTTTGTAACAAATTTCTGACAGTGTCGTCCGTATGGTCATATAGAATTCGGATCAGTGAAATCATGTCATAGTTTTGTGGTAGAGGATCTGATTTGAACGATCCTTCATATCGGACGAACGGCTCCTGAATAGATTGCGTATGTGGCAAGTCAAAGACGGCAACGCGCGTTTGGGGGTAGTGCTGGGCAACGCGGCGCGCAAACCCACCTGATCCGCCGCCCACGTCGAGCCACTTTTTCGGGGCTATTCTCGGCGCATGCTCCAAGGTGTCGGTCGCGACCATATGCAAAGAGGCGCGCATGAGTTCTGAATAGTCTTGGGTTTGAGTGGCTGCTGATCCATCAGATTTGGCCTGAGTTTCAAAGACATATGGCCAAAATTGCGATAGCTCTGTCTCGGTCTTTCGTTGAAAGAACGCCACGGGATCACCCATGTCGCGGTATAGTATATCGTGATGGGCGATCAATTGCCTCAGGCCGGGGCCGCCTAAAATCACCGCGCCTTTGCGCGAGAGACCATAGCGATCCCCGTGTTGCGTGAATAGATCCATCGCCACCGCCGCGCGGCACAAAAGTTCGGCGGTGTCAGGCTCTAATTTGCTCTGACTTGCGATTTCGCCGATGGTGTGAGGGCGCGTGCGCAGCATATCAAACACCTCAAGACGCACGAGCGTCATCAGGATTTGACTATGGATGAAGCCCATCATGAGATCAAAGATCTGTTCACCGTCGCGCCGCGCCCATCGCGAGATCACTGGAAGGCGGGCAAAGCGGTCTTGCCACAGCGGATCGCTGATCAATGACGTGCGCCATCGATACATAGCATCACGCCATGTTGTTGGCGTCATGCTGTGCCACCATGGCTTAGGATCGCTGTGTGATATCATGGTTTGGCACCATCGCTTTGGCCTGCATTTGAACCATTTGGGCCAATTTCGCCTCGCCGGGGCAGGATGGGATCGAGGCGATCACGCCTACGAGGATATTGTCTAAATGTTCAATCGCGCCTGACATGCCGCGTTCGGCAACAATATTGGGACGGGCATGGGCGGCGTCTTGGCCGACGGGCTTACCCAGCTCGTCCTCTGTGTTGAGCACATCGCGTAGATCATCGGCGACTTGGAACGCTTCGCCAATGCGCGCGCCCAGCTCGTACCATTCCTTGGGGTCTTGGCCGGCCGCTGCTGCGCCCATTTGCGTTGCGGCAATGAACAAGGCGCCGGTTTTGGATGCGTGATAGGCGCGAATATCGATGGTCTCTTCGCTTTCCCAGCCTTGTCCTGCGCAAATTCCATAGGGCGCGCCGGTGCGTTTGGCCAAGATCTCCATTAGGGCAAGGCCACGGACGGGATTAACTGCGGCGGCTTTTGTCAAATGAGCAAAGGCCTCAACGATGAGGCTATCACCTGCAAGGACGGCCAAGGGTTGTGAATAGGCCGTGTGCACAGTGGCTTTGCCGCGCCGCATATCGGCATCGTCAAAACAGGGCAGATCATCATGGACAAGGCTGGCGCAATGGATCATTTCCAGCGCACAGGCCGCCGCATTGGTGAGCGGAGGTGTATCATCACCGCAGGCCAAGGCAACAGAGGTGAGGATCATAGGCCTGATCCGAGCACCACCTGGAAAGACCGCGTGATCAATTGCTGCCAAAAGCTGTTGTGGGGCATGGGCGGTTTGGTCAAACTGCAATGCTTGGCGCAATGCGGTTTCTATCCGAGTTGAAATCGTCATGGCGCACCTTTGTCTATATTAATTTACATGGTTATGTAAATAATAATGGACAGTTTGTGAATTTGAGTCAACAATTCAATTATGAAACTCTCTGTTCTGTCATACGGCTCAGCCAAGGATGTCGTCATTATTGGCGCGGGCATTGCCGGTTTGGCAGCCGCGCTCGAGTTGTCGCACTTGGGCTATCGCGTGCATGTTTTCGAGAGTGCGGCGGGTCCTGGCGGCAAGCTGCGCACTGTGCCAAGCGCGGCGGGCCCTGTTGATATTGGGCCGACTGTTTTGACCATGCTCAATGTCTTTGAGGATCTCTTTTCCCGCGTGGGTGAGGATTTAAACCAGCATATCAAGCCGATTCGGCAAAAAATACTGGCGCGGCATTATTGGCCCGATGGTGCGGCGCTCGACCTCTTTGATAACAATGAGGTGACGCGCGAGGCGATTCAAGAGTTCGGCGGAACTCGAAGTGTGCGTGAGTATGACCGATTTTATCGCGATACCCGCGCATTGTTTGAGGCTTTTGAGGGGCCGATGATGCGCAATCCAACACCGCGCGTGATGGATATGAACATGACTATTTTGCGCCAACCCAGTTTGGCCCTGAAGCTCAGACCATGGGCAAAATTAGCCACCTATGTGACGCAGCAGTTTTCAGATCCACGGTTGGCGCAGCTCTTTGCGCGCTATGCGACCTATGTCGGCGGCTCGCCTTTAGGGGCGCCGGCGCTGTTGTCATTGGTGTGGCAAGCCGAGGCGCGCGGCGTTTGGGCGATCGAAGGCGGGCTTCATCAATTGGCCCGCGCGATCGAAGCGGTGGCCACCTATCGCGGCGCGCAGTTTCATTACAACACGGGCGTTGAGGATATCGAAGTTATTGATGGCGAGGCGCGCGGTGTCATCTTGGACAATGGGGATTATATTCGCGCGGATATTGTTGTGTTCAACGGTGATCCATTGGCGCTGAGCGAAGGGAAGCTGGGGCCAGAAGCGCAAAGTGCCGTGCCAGATCTACGCAAGACGCCGCGCGCTTTATCGGCCTATGTCTGGGGGTTCAGCGCGCAATATTCAGGGCCGGATTTGGTGCACAACACTGTGTTTTTTGCCGATCGACCCAACTCGGAATTTGAGGATATTGCCCAAGGCAAAATACCAGTGGATCCGACAATTTACGTGTGTGCTCAAGATCGCGGCGTCAATCAAGCCTATCCAAAGGAAGAACGCTTTGAGCTGATTTTAAATGCGCAAGCTGTGCCCAATGGGCAGAGTTATTCGCCCCCAACCCAACAGGAGTTTGACCTATGTCACGAGCGCAGCTTTACTCGTCTGGCGCAGTTCGGTGCGACGTTTCACGGGGCACGGGGCCCCGAGGCACTGACAACACCGATGCAGTTTCACCATCGGTTTCCGCATTCGCGCGGGTCCCTTTACGGGCAGAGCCCAGATGCGATGATGGCGGCGTTTCAACGCCCCACGGCCAAGAGCAAAATCGAGCGGCTGTACCTTCTGGGCGGCGGGGCGCATCCGGGGGCGGGTTTGCCTATGGCGACCCTCTCCGCACAGCACGCGGTCGCGGCGATCATGGCGGACCAAACTTTGCGTTAGATGTGCCGGAAAACGGCTATGCGTGGTGGTACGTCGATGGGGTGAACCCTGAAACGGGGCAGGGGATCTCGATCATTGCGTTTATCGGCTCCGTGTTTTCGCCGTGGTATAAATGGTCGGGGCGGCGCAAACCGGAAAATCACGTGTGCATCAATGTCGCCACTTATGGCCCAGGTGGGCGATTTACGATGACGGATCGCGGGCAAAGCGCCTTGATCCAACAAGAGCATCTATTCCAAGTGGGGCCATCCTCCCTTTCATGGGATCCCGATACAGGGGCGTTGACCATTGATATTGATGAGATCAGCAGCCTGCCATTGGTCTCGCGCGTCCGGGGGCGGGTCGTCGTGCGGACCACTGCCGTGACTGATGTTGAAATGCCATTGACCCAAGCGGGCACGCATGTCTGGCGTCCCTTTGCGCCCAATGCCCATATCGAAGTCGATCTAGAGCGTTCGGGTTGGCAGTGGCAGGGGCATGGCTATTTTGACGCAAATTTCGGCACGCGCGCGTTAGAGCAAGATTTCGATTACTGGACATGGGGCCGTTTTCCGACATCTCGCGGGACGCGCTGTTTTTATGATCTGGTGGATCGGGCGGGGCGCAGTTCGGCCTATGACATCGAATTTTCAAACGATGGGCAGGCTCGGTCGCGCAGCAGCTCTCCGCCGTTGCAACGCTTTGCGCGCAGTGGGTGGCAAGTGTACCGGCACACACGCTGTGATGCGCAGGCCCAGCCCAAGCAACTGAGATCGTTTCTGGATGCGCCATTTTATTCACGCGCGAGTGTCGAGACTCAGATTGATGGCGAGACGAGCGCCGGTGTTTTTGAGGCGCTTGATCTAAAACGGTTCGCCAATCCTGTGATCTTGGCGATGTTGGCCGTGCGCGTGCCGCGCCGTGCGCGGTGGTCGTTTAAATAGGCTGAGAATTGCGCTGTAGCAGCGCCCAGTTGAGCGCCGCCGCATAAGAGACCCAAATCAAATACGGCACAAAGAGCAGTCCCGCTGTCACGGAGACATCGAACAAGGCGATGCAGGTACATAGAACGCTCACCCACAGGCCGACCATCACGACCATGCCGGCGCGCATACGCTTCAGACCGAAAAAGACCGGTGTCCACAGCGTGTTAAACACCATTTGCAGCGCCCAAAACGCGAGCGCCGTATGACCATTGGGATGGCCAACCGCCTGTGCCCCGCCGGCGGCAATCATGAAATACAAAATACTCCATGCCACAGGAAAGAGCCAATTGGGCGGTGTCCAAGACGGTTTGCTCAACGCGTCATACCATGCCCCTGTCGGAAAGAGCATGCCTGTTGAACCAGCTGCAAAGCAAGCCGTTAAGAGAACGAAAAATTCAAACCACGCCATAGGGGCCTCTTGTTTGTGTGACCCAAGGGCCAGTTCATCGATTAAGGGCGCATATTCAATGCGTCTTGTGACTTGAGCTGGCTCATTATGGAAATGAAATGATCGCTCCAATCAGGTGTAGTTGTATGCTGTTCCTTGACGGCGTCCACCAAAAACTGTGTTTGCGGCAAAGGCGGCGCATAAACCATTGCAGAGCGTGGCATCACAGCCGAGAGGGCAGTGTGCAATGTGCTTCGCCCCAAAAGGCCAAGCTTTTGACGGCGCGTCGTGCGCGCACGGCGCGTGACGCTGTCGTAATCGGAGCGCGCGATATCTGTACCGATGGCGGCGTAGATATAGCGGGCGGCATAGACGCCTCCTCGGCAACGCAATGGCAAATGCGCGATCCCAGAGTTGGATTTTGAATAGAGCCCATCGGCCGCGGTCAACATCCGCTGGGCGGCGCGTTTGATCGCCATGCGCGGCGTGGGCTGTGCCAAAAAGGCCTCTGGGTCAATGCCGGCCTCGTCGAGCCAATCAAGCGGAATATAAAGCCGCCCTTCAAGGGCATCCTCACCAATATCGCGAGCCATATTCGTCAGTTGCATCGCGACGCCCAGATCACAGGCACGGGCAATAACATGTGGCTCATGCGCCTTCATGATGACGCACATCATGGCCCCCACAGCCGAGGCCACCCGCGCGGCATAGGCATAGAGATCATCAAGAGTTTCATATCGCCGCTCTTGGGCGTCCCAAGCCAACCCTTCGAGTAACGCCTCTGGCAAGGTGCGCGGCATGTCCACGGCATCGACCATCTGGGCAAAGGCGCGATCGGTTGGGGTGTTGCGCGGCGCGCCTTTATACACCAAATCCACACGGTTCATTAGATCGGCGGCGGCACGAATTTTATCGGCCTTGAGGTCGACCTCATCATCGGCCAGTCGGCAAAACGCATAGAGCGCCAAGGCCGGATCGCGCACCGCGGCCGGTAGCAAATGCGATGCGGCATAAAATGAATGCGATCCATGTTTGATGGCGGCTTTGCAGTGGGCCATGTCGCCGAGCGCCGTGGGGGAATGTTCCGTCATGATCTACTCCACAAATTCGGCTGCATCTGGCACCAATTGTGTCAGCACTTCCGAGGAGGTGACGACACTTGGAATACCCGCCCCAGGATGGGTGCCGGCCCCAACGAGATAGAGGTTCTTGAAATCTTCGCTGATATTATGCGGGCGAAACCATGCAGATTGGAAAATGCGCGGTTCTAACGAAAATCCGGCGCCATAGGGGCTGAGATACCGCTCTTTGAAAGTGTGCGGGGTAAAGACCTCTTCGCACGTGATCGTATCGGAAAATCCAGGCATCACTTGGGCCTCGAGGATCTGAGCGACTTTTGCCTTGTAGCGGGCCATTTCGGTTGACCACTCAATGGGGTTTTTGGTTTTCAAATTCGGCACAGGTGAGAGGACGTAAAACGTATCATCGCCCTTGGGCGCCACTGAAGGATCGCTCACCGAGGGGCGATGAATATAGAGCGACATGTCATCGCAAAGCTTCACTTTGCTAAAAATATCGCGCAACAACCCGCGATAGCGCGGCCCATTGAGGATCGTGTGATGGCCCAGATCGGGCCATTTCTCTGCGGTGCCCTTGGTGCCAAAGTACCAAACAAACAGCCCCATTGACCATCGGGAGGATCGTAGCTTTTGGGGGCTCCACCTCTTTTTCGGCTCATGGGCCAGTAATTTATCATATGTCCAAAATGGATCGGCATTCGATACGACAATATCGGCGCGGTGCGCGTGCCCATTGGCGATGACGCCAGTGGCCGTTTTATCTTTGGTGGTGATCTGCTCAACAGTGGCGTTCAATAAGATTTCACCGCCTTGCGCGCGAATAACATCGCCCATCGCATCGGCCAAGGCCTGAACACCGCCTTGGACGTAATGCACGCCAAAGGCCGCCTCAAGATGATTGACCAAGATATACATCGACGTCACATTGCGCGGATCGCCGCCAATAAAAAGCGGATGAAATGAGAGCGCCATGCGCAATTTAGGATCCTTCACGCGGGCCGCCGCATGCGCATAGACCGAGCGATCGGCACGCAGACGCACAAAGCCAGGCAATTCGCGCAGCAAATCCGTCAGCTTGTTCATCGGGCGCCGGCCTAGCCCCTCAAACCCAAAATGATACCGTGCGGCGCTATCTTGGACAAAGCGCTGATAGCCTTTGACATCCTTGGGAAAGACGCGGGTCACTTCGTCCAGCATGTCCTGATGATCATCTTTGATGGCAAAGCGTGTCCCATCGGGCCAGCGGATTTCGTAATACGGATCCATTCGTTTGAGCGTCACATCGTGATGAAATTCGCGCCCACATTCGGCCCAAAGTTGTTCAAACACGTGTGGCACCGTCAAAATGGTTGGCCCCAGATCAAATCGATGTCCATTGGTTGTGATAGACGAGCCTCGCCCGCCCAATCGATCGAGCTTGTCGATCACTTGGACATGGTACCCCTTGGCCCCCAACCGCATCGCGGCGGACAATCCACCAAGCCCCGCCCCAATGACGATGGCACGGCGTTGCGGTGAAATCGCAGCGCTGGGCGCTGTTGAAGGGAAGACATGTGTCATAATAATATTACGTTATACCTGTCAGTTTTATTTTACAACTGATGTTTAATATGTTTGACTGTTTTTAAAGTACAGTCTCACAGGAGGCGGTCATTCAAACGATCACGCTGAGCCTATTTTCCTACGAAACATTGGCATCGCGGCTATGGGCTTTTGCGATGATGGGAGTGGCACGTCTGAGCCTAAGGCGCACAGCGAATTTGCAATTTTGGAAACTCTTAGGCTCGGGCAGTGGTGAAGGTTTTACGCCCAAGCCAAATTTCTCGGTCTACGGGCTATTGTGTGTGTGGCCCTCTCATGCCGCGGCCCAAGATTTTATTGAGCGCTCTGCCTTGATGGCGCGTTACACGCGTCAGGCAGATGAAGTTTATACGCTCTATCTGGCGACCCATGCCGTCCGCGGATCTTGGTCTGGGGGGGCGCCGTTTGAATGCGCGGATATCACGCCGCGCGGGCCCATCGCTGCGTTGACGCGTGCAACTCTGAAACTGCGGCATATTCGGCGCTTTTGGCAGCAAGAGCCGAATATCAGCGCTCGCATTGGTGGAAATTCAGATGTTGTTTTCAAAATTGGATTGGGCGAGTTGCCGATGATGCAGCAAATGACCTTTTCCATTTGGCCGTCCGAGGAGGCGATGAACCATTTCGCCCGCCATGAGGGCGCACATGCGCAGGCAATCTCGCACGTCCGCCAAGGCGGGTGGTTCAAAGAAGAGCTTTACGCGCGTTTTTCTATTTTAGGCAGCCATGGCACATGGCACGGGGCCGAGCCTTTAAGCGGCCTCTCGACTCGAAAGGACACAACATGACCTATGCCTACCCGTTTTCCGCCATCGTTGGCCAAGAGAATATGAAACTATCCATGATCCTCGCGGCGATTGATCCAAAGATCGGCGGCGTGCTTGTCTTTGGTGATCGTGGCACAGGAAAATCCACAGCCGTGCGCGCGCTGTCTCAGTTGTTGCCCCTGATTGATGTTATTGAGGGCTGTCCGATTAATGCCGCACGCACTGAAGATGTACCATCGTGGCATAGTGGCCCCTTGGGTCAGGTCGTTCAGCGGGCGACACCCGTTGTCGATTTACCGCTGGGTGTATCCGAGGATCGCGTGACCGGGGCCTTGGATATTGAGCGTGCGTTGATCGATGGCCAAAAACAGTTCCAACCAGGTCTATTGGCGCAGGCCAATCGCGGTTTTCTCTATATCGATGAGATTAACCTTCTTGAGGATCACATCGTTGATTTACTTTTGGATGTGGCGCAATCGGGGGAAAATGTGATTGAGCGCGATGGCCTCTCGATCCGTCATCCGGCGCGGTTTGTCCTCATTGGCTCTGGCAACCCCGAAGAGGGGGACTTGCGCCCGCAGCTGCTCGACCGATTTGGCTTATCTGTCGAAGTGGGTACCCCCCAAACGATCGAAGATCGTGTTGAGGTGATCCGCCGCCGCGACGCCTATGAGACGGATCAAGAGGCCTTTGGTCAAACATGGGCACCTGCGGATCAAGAGGTGCAAACCGCGATCACACAGGCCCAAGGGCGCATCGCGGACCTGCCTGCGTCAGACGATATTTTGGGCCTATGTGCTCAGATCTGCATCGAGCTTGGCAGCGACGGTTTGCGCGGTGAACTGGTGTTGTTGCGCGCCAGCCGCGCGTTGGCCGCCTATGACGGGGCCGCCGAAGTGATGCCCGCCCATATTCGCCGCATTGCGCCCATGGCCTTAGGGCATCGGTTGCGCCGCGATCCATTGGATGAGGCCAGCGCCACGGCGCGGGTCAAACGATCGCTGGACGCTGTCTTTCAATGATTGACCCGTCCGACATAGGCGAGCGGCTAGCATGGATGCTTGGGGCCGTGCGTGATGCGCCGCACCTCTTTGGTGGGGCGGTGTTGCGGATGCGCGCGGGACCTGTGGCCACGCAGGTGCGCGCCTATATTGAACGGAATATGCCATGTGATGCGCTGCATCCACATATGGATATGCTGGCGCTTCATGGCGGGATTGATCCGATTGAAACGCTCGCCCAAGGCCAGCTGCGCCATAGTGCAGGGGTGCTTGAGCGGCCCCATGCGAAATGGCTCAGCGGCGCCGAGCGAACGCCGGATTGGATGTGTTCCCATCTTTGCGCCACGCAAGAGGCGGCAAAGACGCCGCTGTTTGCCATCGACGAAGGGGCGGAGGGGGAAACTGTGCCCCCCGCGCTTGCGGATCGTTTGGCGTTTTGGTTGGATTTTAGCGACCTGTCTTACCGTGAGCTAGAGCCTCGGCCCTTGCCTGATCCCGTGGGTGATCTGTGCGGCGTAACGCTCTCATCCGATCAATATGAGGCGCTGACGGCCTTTGCCCTACGATTGGGAGTTTGGGGTCTGCGGCCTGTGCTTTTTGCGGTGCATATGGCGCGGTACAGTGCTGTGCGTGCAGGGCGGGAGCATGTGAATTCGGATGATTTAGAGACGGCCGTTCAGATGGTCTATGCGCCGCGCCTCACACAAGTGCCCGAAGAGCAGGGCGATCAGATGCCAGAACCGCCTGCGCCCGAGCCACCCAACCCCGAGACGGCAGAGCAAGACGAAACGGATCAAGAGGCCGAGCCCACGGATCTTGAGCAAATGGCGGAAATTCTATTGGCCGCCGTGACGGCGCAGCTGCCGGCCTCGGCGCTTCATGCTTTGCGGGCGGCGCAAACATCGGCACAAGGTCATGGCCAAGGGGCCGGTACACGACATCATTCATTTTTGATGGGTCGCCCAAAGCCTGCGCGCAAGGGGCGCTATCGCCACGGTGCGCGGGTTGATATTTTGGCGACGCTGCGGGCTGCGGCCCCATGGCAAACCATCCGAAAACGCGATCACCCTGCCCGCCGCGGGCCGATACTCTTGCCGCAAGATGTTCATTTGAAACGCTATGAGACACCGACTGAACGTGTGGTGATCTTTGTGGTGGATGCCTCGGGATCTGCGGCGATGACCCGGTTGGCTGAGGCCAAGGGCGCTGTCGAGCTGTTGCTGGGCGAGGCCTATGTGCGCCATGATTATGTGGCGCTCATTGCGTTTCGAGGCGAACGGGCGCAGATGCTTTTGCCGCCCACACGCTCGCTCGTGGCGGCAAAAAAAGTGCTCTCTGCTTTGCCAGGTGGCGGCGGAACACCAATGGCTAGCGGGCTAGAACAAGCACTGTCCTTGGCACAGGCGCAGGCCCGCTTGGGCAAAACGCCGACGCTGGCGGTATTAAGTGATGGACGGGCCAATATTACCCTCAATGGGGCAGGCGATCGCACAAAGGCGTATCAAGAGTGCGAAAGCCTCGCATCTGTTGCGCGCACTATGAATATGCGCAGTTTATTTTTAGATGTCGGGCGGCGACCCAATGCGAAATTCAACGATCTGTCCAAGCTGTATGGCGCCGCATATGTGCCATTGCCTTATGCCGATGCGCGCCGTGTGTCCGAGATGGTCAGCGCCGTGATGGATGGGCCATGACACGCACCTCAGGCATATCATGGCCCTACCAAGAGCACGCGCGCATTGCTCAAGTGAATGGCCAAATCTGGTCGATCCAGCGATGGGGCACTGGGCCGCGCGTCTTATTTTTGCATGGCACTGGCGCCTCGGCGCATAGCTGGGCGCCGCTTCTGAGTGTGCTCAATGGCGCAGTTGATGCGCTGAGTGTCGATTTATTGGGGCACCGGCTGACGCCACGCCCGCGCCGCGGTCATAGCAGCTTGTCCCATATGACCCAAGGACTGGCAGCAGTGTGCAGTGCGCAAGAGTTTACCCCTGATTTGATCGTTGGTCATTCTGCGGGCGCCGTCATTGCCGTGGATCTTGCGGAGCAGTTGAACACCCGCAGTGTGTTGTCGATCAATGGTGCGTTTGGTGCATTTCCTGGACCGTTTCATAGCCTTTTTTCCACGGCGGCGCAGGTGATGGCGGCGACGCGACTGTCTGCGATCGTTCTATCTGGATTAGCGCAAAACCGAGCGCGCGTTGAGCGTTTGCTAAAAAACACGGGCTCGAATGTGCCACAAGCCCAGCTCAACTATTATCACGCACTGTTCAAAGATCCCGAACATGTCGGCGGCGTTCTGCAATTCATGGCCGATTGGAACATCAAGCCATTTTTGAAGCGGTTGCCACACGTCGCGCGACCGGTCCATTTTCTAAGTAGTGCAGGGGATAAAACAATACCGCCAAGCTTATCGGCGTCATGGTCCAACAAACTTGCCAACGGTACGCGCACTAGCGTGCCGCGCCATGGTCATCTTGTCCATGAAGAGGCACCATCTGAGATTGCGGCAATCATACATCAGATGGTGCCCTAGATCAGAGTATTACTCTGCCAGCGATACCAAATACGCATAGACGTCTTTGGCGTCTTGTTCACCGCGGAGTTTGTACGTCATTTTTGAGCGCGCTTTTTTATCGCCCAACTTTTCTTGTAGGTATTTGCTTGGGTCCGCAACATAGGCGACAAACTCGGCCTCGTCCCATGCAAGGCCCGTTTCACCAAGTGCAATGATGCTTTTGCCATAGCGAAAGCCCTCGACGCTTCCGGCTGTACGAGACGCCACACCGTAGAGGTTTGGCCCGACTTTGCCACCCTTGAGGTTGACAGAGCCATCCTCGCTTTGGATCATGTGACAGCTTTTGCATTTCTTAAATACTGTTTCGCCTGCAGCGGCATCGCCTGACGCATGCCCGCCCGCAACGGCCGCACCGGCGCAGGTCATGGCTGCAATGGCTAGGCTGATGAATGTTGTTTTCATGGTTTCCTCCGTTGACACGTAAAACGCAGCTAGGGTCCCATGGGGTGAAGTCAACATATCCCTTTATGCCACTGCATGCGCCAAAGCACACCTTTGCCACAAGGTTTTCATTGCAAAGATTAAAAACTCAATATCTTCGTCACTATGTAGGGGCGATGGGGTAAAGCGAAGACGCTCTGTGCCCTTGGGCACCGTTGGATAATTGATCGGTTGCACATAGATCCCATAATCCTGCATTAAAATATCTGAAATTTCGCGGCATTTGACCGGATCTTTGATCATTACGGGAATAATATGACTTGGGTTATCAAGATGCGGGATGCCTTCACGCTCGAGGCCCGCGCGCAGTTTGGCGACTTGTCGGCGATGGCGCGCGCGTTCGATTTGCGAGGTTTTCAAATGCGCAACACTGGCACAGGCACCGGCGGCCACCGCAGGGGGCAGCGCCGTGGTAAAGATAAACCCACTTGAAAAGGAGCGAATGAAATCACACATCGCCGCTGAGCCAGTGATATACCCGCCCATAACGCCAAATGCCTTGCCCAAGGTGCCCTCAATCAAAGTGATGCGATCGGCAAGCCCCTCTTGTTCGGAGATGCCGCCACCGCGCGCGCCATATAGGCCGACGGCATGCACTTCGTCTAAATAGGTCATGGCGCCATGTTTTTCTGCCACATCGACAATCTCGCGCATGGGGCAAATGTCGCCATCCATGGAATAGACCGATTCAAAGGCGACGATTTTTGGAATATCCGCAGGAAAGGCCGCGAGTTTGCGATCTAGATCCTCGGGGTCGTTATGTTTCCAAAGGACTTTTTGCGCGCGCGAATGGCGAATACCCTCGATCATCGAAGCATGGTTTAACTCGTCCGAAAAGATCACCGCGCCGGGCAGGCGGGCGCCCAATGTGCTGAGCGCGGCCCAGTTCGACACATAGCCAGAGGTGAACAAAAGCGCGCTTTCTTTGCCATGCAAATCGGCCAATTCTCTTTCTAAACACCGATGCTCGTGTGTATTGCCCGAGATATTGCGCGTGCCGCCAGCGCCGCAGCCCGATGTATCAAGCGCCTCTTTCATTGCATTGATGACAGTGGGGTGTTGCCCCATGCCCAGATAATCGTTGGAACACCAAACGGTCACATGCTCTGGGGCGTTTTCATTGAAGCATCGCGCCTTTGGAAAGGCCCCACGCTGGCGTTCTAATTCGGCGAAAACACGGTAATTTCCGTTTTCCTTAAGCTCAGCAAGCTGCTGTGAAAATAGGCGGTCATAATCCATGATAATCCTCCGAAGGCATTGTCTTTTGATGTGTGTTTGAGGGGGGCAGCATCCAGCGCCAGAGCTTGGCGTCCGGCAACGGCAAAACCATGACCCAATGTTCAAAAAGGGCGAGGGCGGTCAGTGCTGTTAATAAAGAAAACCCAGCGATGTCGGCGGGGCTTTGAACTGCCCATAAACGCTCAATCCAGCAGGCTAAGGCAAAGCTCAGCGCGACAGATGAGACTGGAAAGAGCCAATTGACCGAGGCCACGCGAAAGTGGCTGGTCAAATGGCGCAAGGCATGCGGGACAAATTCAACGTTGATCCGCGGCACGCCTAAAAATAGGTTCAATTTTGCAGACACGCGGGCGAAATATAAAATGATATATGTCCATAGGCCGAATAAATTCTCGGCCCCAACAGAGGCATAAATCATCAGTCCCAAAACGGCCAAGAGTAAAATTTCGTGATAGGCGATGGTGCCCCATGCGCGGATAAACCGCTCCCACGGGGCGATGTTTTGGGGGCACTCTGTGTGGTTTGGACCCGTGATTTGACCCGTTAAGAAGCACAGTTCAATCCAACCCCAAATCAGCAGGACACTTAGAAAACTAAGATAGACACTGTTTAAACTGCTATCAGAGAGGCCCCATGCATAAAGCCCAAGCCCCCCAAGGGCCACTGGCAGCGTCGCCACACATAGGCGGCGGCGCTGATCGGCAGAGCTTGGATCATAAAGGCGCACGATGAGCAAAATGATGCCAGTGAAAA
>JBDNBY010000080.1:0-58134 GCA_039767595.1 Paracoccaceae bacterium
ACATTCGTGTTTGAACATTTTGACAGCCTCATGCACGAAGACAGCTTCATGCAGCGGCTCAAACAATTTCAAGCCCGCAGCACGGCGCAAAAGGGGGATGCATGAGTTACAAATTATATTGTTTTGCCGAATCTGGCCATTCTTACAAAATCGCACTGGCGCTCCAATTGGCTGGCGCCAAATGGGATCCAATTTTCGTGGATTTCTTTGCTGGCGAGACGCGCAGCGCGGAATATTTGGCCGAGGTCAATGAAATGGGCGAGGCGCCTGTGTTTGTGGATGGGGACGTCAAACTCACGCAATCGGGCGTGATCCTAGACTACTTTAACGGCCGCATTGGATCCTATTGGGGCGACACCGAGGCGCAGCGCCGCGAGATCCTGCGCTGGATGTTTTGGGATACGCATAAATTTTCGTCCAACTTAGGGACCGCTCGCTTTTTGATGAATTTCTTTCCCAAGGAAAAGCGCCCCCAAGAGGCCATCGCCAATTTAAACGCACGCAATCGCGCGGCGTTGAAAACTCTAGAGACACACTTAGAGGGGCGGGACTGGGTGGCCACAGATCGCGCCTCGGCCGCGGATATCTGCTGTAGCGGCTACTTATTTTACCCCGAAGACTTTGGATTTGAGCGCAGCGCCTATCCCAATATTGATCGCTGGCTGACGAACCTGCAATCGCTGCCCAAGTGGGCCCACCCCTATGACATGATGCAGCGGGCCTTTCCGACTGCCCCAAAGGAGTAAGTTATGACAGATGCCTATATCTATGACGCCGTGCGCAGTCCGCGCGGCAAAGGCCGCAAAGACGGTGCCTTGCACGAAGTGACGGCGCTGAGCCTGTCGGCGCAAATGCTCAATGCGATTAAATCACGCAACGCCCTTGAGGGTCACGCCGTTGAGGATGTGATTTGGGGCAATGTGACCCAAGTCGCCGAACAAGGCGGTTGTTTGGCGCGCTCAGCGGTGTTGGCCTCGGATCTGGATGAGGCGATCCCTGGATTGTCGATCAACCGCTTTTGTGCCTCGGGCCTTGAGGCTGCAAACTTAGCCGCGAACCAAGTGCGCGCCGGCGCCGGCCGCGCGTATATCGCCGGCGGCGTCGAAATGATGAGCCGCGTACCCATGGGCTCCGATGGGGCCGCCATCGCCGTTGACCCCTCATTGGCGATGTCGAGCTATTTCGTGCCCCAAGGGATTTCCGCCGATATCATCGCAACTGAGTATGGATTTAGCCGCGACGATGCCGACGCCTTTGCCGTCGAAAGCCAACAGCGCGCCAAGGCTGCGTGGGATGACAACCGTTTTAGCAAAAGCATTGTGCCCGTACGCGATGTGAACGGGCTGACTATTCTCGAGCATGACGAATATATGCGCCCCCAAACCGATATGCAGGGCCTTGGCGCCTTGAACGCATCGTTCAAAGATATGGGCGAAGTGATGCCAGGCTTTGATGCCGTCGCGCTCATGAAATACCCTCATCTTGAGCGGATCAACCATATCCACCATGCGGGCAATTCATCTGGGATTGTCGATGGTTCTGCGGCAATTTTGATTGGGGACAAGGCCTTTGGCGAGGCTCATGGCCTGCGCCCGCGGGCCCGTATTCGCGCCACATCCAAAATCGGTACGGACCCGACGATCATGCTCACGGGTCCTGTGCCTGTGACGCATAAGATCCTCGCAGATCATGGGATGGCCATCGGCGATATTGATCTGTTTGAAGTCAACGAAGCCTTTGCCTCAGTCGTGCTGCGGTTCATGCAGGCCTTTGATGTCGATGCGTCCAAAGTGAACGTCAACGGCGGATCCATCGCCATGGGCCACCCGCTGGGCGCCACAGGGGCGATCATCCTTGGCACGCTGCTGGACGAGTTGGAACGCTCGGACAAAGAAACCGGCCTCGCCACGCTCTGTATTGCCTCGGGCATGGGCGTCGCGACAATCATCGAACGCGTATAAGGAGACGGAACAATGAGCGATTTTACTCTGGATAAACACGCCGATGGCGTTGCCGTCATCACGTGGGACACGGCCAAAAAATCTATGAACGTCATGAACGAACAGGGTTTTATCGACCTTGAGGCAATGATTGACGACTGCCTTGGGGATGAGGCCGTCAAAGGGGTGATATTAACCTCTGGCAAGGAGGGATCCTTTGCCGGCGGCATGGATCTTAATATCATTGCGAAGATGAAAGAACTGGCCGGCGACGACCCAGCGCGCGGTCTATTTGATGGGATTATGAACATCCACCGCCTCCTGCGCAAGATTGAGCGCGCGGGCATGGATCCCAAAACGAACAAAGGCGGCAAGCCGATCGCCTGTGTGATGCCCGGCACTGGGCTTGGCATTGGGTTCGAAGTGCCGCTGGCCTGCCACCGTATTTTTGCTGCCACCAACCCCAAGGCGAAAATTGGTCTGCCTGAAATCAAAGTGGGCATTTTCCCAGGTGCTGGCGGCACAACCCGTTTGGTGCGCAAATTGGGCGTGATGGGCGCATCGCAATTTTTGCTCGAGGGCAAGCTTTTGACCCCAGCCAAGGCCAAGGCGGCCGGCCTCATTGACGAAGTGTCAGACGATCCGATGGCCGATGCCCGCGCTTGGGTGCTCTCGGCAACCGATGCCGATATCCTCAAACCATGGGACGCCAAGGGCTATAAAATGCCAGGCGGCACGCCCTATCATCCTGCGGGCTTTATGACATTCGTGGGCGCATCGGCCATGGTCCATGGCAAAACCAAAGGGGTCTATCCTGCGGCCAAAGCCATGCTCAGCGCCGTCTACGAAGGGGCGCAAGTGCCCTTTGACACCGCCCTTAAAATCGAAGCGCGCTGGTTCAGCAATATTTTGATGAACCCAAGCTCTTCGGCGATGATCCGCAGCCTCTTTATCAACAAAGAGGCCCTCGAAAAGGGCGCGTCGCGCCCTGCTGGGGTTGCTGATCAATGTGTGCGCAAGCTGGGCATCTTGGGTGCCGGCATGATGGGCGCGGGCATTGCGCTTGTCTCCGCCCAAGCGGGGATTGAGGTCGTGTTGATCGACCAATCCCAAGAGGCGGCCGACAAAGGCAAAGCCTATAGCGCGGCCTATCTCGACAAAGGAATGAAGCGCGGCAAAACCACCACCGATCAAAAAGAGGCTATTTTAGCGCGTATCACTGCAACGCCCGATTATGCGGCCCTTGCGGATGCCGATTTAATCATTGAGGCCGTCTTTGAAGATCCAAAAATCAAAGCTCAAGTGACCCAAGAGGTCCTCAAACATGCGCCGCAAGATGTGATTTTTGCCTCCAACACCTCGACATTGCCGATCAGCGAATTGGCCAAAGCCTCGAACAATCAAGAGCAGTTTATCGGCATTCACTTCTTCTCCCCTGTTGAGAAAATGCTCTTGGTCGAAATCATCAAAGGCGCGAACACCGGCGATCGCGCCGTGGCCAAAGCCTTGGATTATGTGCGGCAAATCAAAAAGACACCGATCGTTGTCAATGACGAGCGGTTCTTTTATGCCAATCGCTGTATCATCCCCTACCTCAACGAAGGGATGCGGATGGTTGCCGAGGGGATCAATCCCAACTTGATTGAGAACGCCGCCGCGCAACTTGGCTTCCCTGTGGGGCCGTTGCAATTGGTGGATGAGACATCTATCGAATTGGGCGCAAAAATCGCCCGCGCCACACGTGCGGCGATGGGCGATGCCTATCCCGATGGCGCCGTGGACGAAGTGATCTTTTGGCTAGAGGGGCTGGGCCGTTTGGGGCGCAAAACGCACCAAGGGTTCTATGATTATGACGACAAAGGTAAACGCACAGGTATCTGGCCCGGCCTTGCCGATCAATACCCTCTCGCCGCCGACCAGCCCGATCTGCAAGAGATCAAAGATCGACTGATCTTTGTCCAAGCCCTCGAAGCTGTGCGCGCCTTAGAGCAATCTGTCCTAGAGGATATCCGCGAAGGCGACGTAGGCGCCATTCTAGGCTGGGGGTTTGCGCCGTGGTCTGGTGGACCGTTCTCATGGCTCGATATGCTCGGCAGCCCCTATGCCGCCGAACGTGCAACGCAATTGGCAGCGGCGCATGGCCCGCGGTTCAGCTGTCCCCCGCTGTTGCAAAGCATGGCAGATACAGGCGCTTCATTTTACAAAGGCATATCGGCCCAAGCGGCATAAAACGGCGCCTGCGCAGTATCAACACATTTTGAAATGGCCCCTCTCATAGGGGGCCATTTTCATGCCGCGCTCTAGCGTTCGGCGCGCTGTGTGCGCAGTGAAATGGTCGCCGAAGCCATGACAATCACGCCAATGCCGATCATCTGAACAACATCGATCACCTGCCCCAGCCATAGAAATGCGAAAAACGGACCAAAAACAAACACCGTATTTTCAAGCACGGCAATCTCTGCTGTCTCGCCCAATTGATAGGCTTTGGTCACGAAAACAGTGATCAACACCGATCCAAACATCTGTAAAATCAGCTCATTTTGAACGGCGCTCACATCCCAGACCCACCCACGGCTCAGATACTCGGGAAGTCCCGCCAAAAGAGCCGGATCAATGACAGACACCGTCATCAGGCCAAGTACGCCCCAGATCCCTTGGACCGCGACCATTGCCACCACCAAGGTCAAAGCACTCTCTCCCGCGCAGCGTTGCCGCGTGATAATCGCCGCACAGGCATACAGAAACCCAGCGCTCAGCGCGGCAAAGACACTTGGATGCACTTGGGTGATATTCAGCTTTTGCACCATTAAAATCCCGCAAAACCCTAAAACGGCTGCCCCCACGCGCACAGGGCCAATCGCACTGCGCAAGAAAAACAGCGTGATCAGAGCGACAAAAATCGGCGAGGCATACATGCCCGCCAAGGCCTGCGCCAAGGGCATCACGCCAAGCGCGCCAAAATAAATACTGAGCCCCGTCCCAAAGAGTGCCGAGCGCAGCACCACCCAGCGCCACTGCCCCACTTCTAAGCGCCCCAAATGAAACAGACGCGCGCACAGTAAGGCCAGCGGGATCATGCAAACCGCCCGAAGTAAAAGCAATTGCCACAGCCCCATCACTTGGGAAATCGAGGCGACAAACACGTCAATGACGCCGATCGTCAACATCGCACCTAAGATAAAGAGCCGCGCGCGCGTATTGAATGTGCTCATGTCAAAATTGCCTCTTTTTCATCGTTGAAATATTCCTTATGCATTTTGCAACGCAACAACAATTGAAACTATAAGGAAACCGACATGGGATGGCTTCGTGATGAAACGGGACTGGACAAAAACGCGGCAAATTACGTTGCCCTTTCTCCGCTGAGCTTTTTGCAGCGGGCCGTTACGATTTACCCACAGCATCCTGCGACAATCTACGGCAAAACCACGCAGACGTATCAGCAATATTACAAACGGATCACCAAGCTTGCCGCCGCCCTCAGCGCCGCAGGCATCCAAGCGGGTGATGTTGTCTCAACCCTTTTGCCGAACATCCCGCAGCATGCCGAGGCGCATTTTGCCATTCCCGCCACGGGCGCGGTGATCAACGCGATCAACACCCGCCTTGATGTAAGCACAGTGGCCTATATTTTCGATCACTCCGAATGTAAAATTGTTCTATGTGACAGCGCCTTGGTGCCCCTCGCCGAAGAGGCGATCGCCCAGATGGACGGCGCCGCGCCGCGCATCATCGAAGTTGTCGATCTTGAGGCCAATTGCACCGCATCAGGGCGTCATGACACTTATGAAGATTTCTTGGCCAAGGGCGATGATGGCTATGCATGGGTTTTGCCCCAAGACGAATGGGAAAGCATTGCTCTGAATTATACATCTGGCACAACGGGCCGCCCCAAGGGCGTCGTCTATCATCATCGCGGCGCCTATTTAAACGCGATGGGTCAGGTGATCTCGCTGCGCATGGTGCTGCATCCGGTCTATTTGGCGATTGTGCCGCTGTTCCATTGCAACAACTGGTGCCACACTTGGATGATGCCGGTCATTGGCGGTACTTTTGTGGGATGCCGCGATATCACCGCCAAGAATATCTATGATGCCATCAGGGATCACGGCGTCACGCATTTCTCAGGCGCGCCGATTGTCTTGAACATGATCGTCAACGCCAAAGAGGACGAGCGCCGCCCCTTCGATCATATCGTCGAAGTGGGCACCGCAGGCGCCCCGCCCGCCGCCGCCACATTGGCCGCGATCGAGCCTTTGGGCTTTAACGTCACGCAGCTCTATGGCCTCACAGAAACCTATGGCCCCGCCGTCGAATGCTATTGGAACGATGAGCAATGGGGCGATCTACAAGGCGAGGCACGCGCAGCTATGAAAGCGCGCACAGGGATCGCCATGCCCTTTATGGAGCCGATCCAAGTGTGGGACAGCGCCCATAACACGATCCCCATGGACGGCGAGGCCACGGGCGAAGTGGTCTTTCGCGGCAATGGCGTGATGAAAGGCTATTTCAAAAACCCACAAGCCACGGCCGAGGCCTTTGCCGGCGGCATGTTCCACTCGGGCGATATCGCCAAACACCATCCCGACAGCTATATCCAAATCGCCGATCGCGCCAAGGATATCATCATTTCAGGGGGCGAGAATATTTCCTCTGTCGAAGTCGAAGGCGTCCTGATGGGCCACCCCGCCGTGAGCCTTTGCTCCGTCGTGGCCAAACCAGATGAGAAATGGGGCGAAGTGCCTTGTGCCTTTATCGAATTAAAAGACGGCGCTGACGTGAGCAAAGAGGAGTTAAATAGCTTTGCACGCAGCAAGCTGGCTGGCTTTAAAACGCCCAAAGACTACCGTTTTCAAGAGCTGCCCAAAACCTCAACTGGAAAAATCCAGAAATTCGAACTCCGCAAACAGTTCAAGACATAAAGGGTCACAATGTGACGGCCATAACGCATTATAGCTCACTCGAGGGGATCGGAAAATGGCGCAGTGATGCCTTGTCTGTCCCCATGGGTGTTGCGGTGGTCTTGGGAAAACGGTCCTTGATGATCCAAGATATCGTCGCCCCAGATCGTCTGATTGCGCATTGGGATTTGGCGGCCATCACGCGGCGGCGGGCCGATCCCGAATGGGGTGTATGCTATTCCACGGGTCCCACACGCGACGAAGAGCTTTGGATTTCCGCAGATCAAACCGACCTGATCGCAGCGCTCGACACTCTCGAGGATGTCTTGCGCCCGCCTGTCATTCCCCACAATCGCCCATGGGGGCGGATCATTGGGCTTGCTCTGGGCGCCTGTGTGATGGGCTATGCGGTGTGGACCGCGCCGTCATGGAAGACCACGCTGCTACAAGATAGCCTGACACCGCCGATGCGCCAATCGATCACCCAAGGCTTGATTAGCGAACTCACCGAACAAGGGGCACTGTGCTCCCTGCCCCAAAATGACACGTTACTGGCCGAGCTGAACACAAGCTTTGGCCATGATGCGACGGTCTATATTGATCAACGTCCTGCGCAACCGGCCACGTTTCTCAGCCGCACCGCCCTGTTATTGCCGCGCGACGCATTTGAGAGCATGAATGATCAAGAGGCTCGCGCTGTGCTGCCGCAACTCGCGGCGCAAGATGATCCATTGGCAAACGCGATGATCAAGCTGGACTTTATTCAAGCCGTCCGATTTTGGCTCTCTGGTCATCTCACCCATGACGCGCAGACAGACGTGCTCGATCACATCACCGCGGCCCCGCAAATCAGCACACAGACCACCAGTAAAAAGATAACAGGCGCTCTTTACGAACGCCTGCTGTCAAAATGCTTCTCACATACGGACTAAAGCGGCCCTAGCGGACAAACGCATCGGCAAACCCAGCCGACCGCGCCGCAGATAGGGCGCGCGGCACAGACTGCGGCGCCACTGGCCCCACCATCACAACAGTCAATCCTCGTGCAGCCGTTTGCGCCACAGGCAACCCTTGGGCATTCAACCGCTGCATGGTGCGCGCAGCATTGCCTGCATTCTTAAAGGACGCCACTTGGATATACCGCCCCGCACTGGTCTGCGGCTCTGCCGCAAATCCAAGCCGTGTTGGCGCCACCTGTGCCGTCGGCGCGGCCTGACGAGGCACAGTGTTCGTCCAAACTTGCTGCATGCTGGGCGTTGTGGCCGTTGGCACGGACCGTTCAAACCGACCGTCATTATAGGCAGCTTTGTATTTCTGCGCCGCTATATTTTGGCGTGTTGCAGTGCCAAATCCAAAATGCGAAGTGGTCCCAATTGCGTTGGCCTGCCGGCGCTCGGCGCGTCTAGACACGGCGCGCATCGCAGGTGCTGCACCGTACGACACTGCAACAGTGTTCATCGGAGCTGTTTTCGCCGCGGCCGCACGGGGCGAAGAGGTGATACCGCTGACACGCGATGGCGCCGCTCCATATACCATGGTGACAGGCGATTGCGACTGCGGCGTGCAGCGAATTTGGTAGCCCTGAACATCATCAAGATAACGGGCTGACACAGCCGTCACATTGCCGCACGCGCTGCGGACGTCATTGGCTTGCTGCGGTGACAAGGTCACTGGCGCAATTTTCGGCGCGGCCCCTTTTGCCGTACCAGCGGCGCCAGCCGCCATCGTGCGGTTGCCCTTGGCAATCGTTCTATATTCTGGTGGCACACTGCCAGTTGCGGAATCAAAAACGCGCATCATTGGCTCTGCCATGCTGAGCGTTGCGGCATTATTCGATGACGGCAGACGCGGCGCGGGTGGCTCACTTGTAACGATGTCTTCCATCCCGCCGATGGTATTCTCACTCGCCCCAGTCACAGTCCCCATCAACGCGGCCATATCCGCCTCTGACAAAGCGGTAACAGCCCCGCTTGCGGAAGCTACGGGGGTGTCGGCCGGCGTATTGATTGCGTCATCTGCGAAAATAGTCACGGCTTCATTCGTATCGACAGTTGGTGTGTCTGCCACTGTTGCGGCGGCAGGCGCAGCTGGAGCTGCGTCTGATCCCGTGGGTGCGTCGAACAAGCTGCTCAAGTCCGTTTCTTGTGCAGCGGCGGCAGCCTCGGGCGATGGGGTCGCTTCAGCAATAGCTGTATCGAGGACATCATTGGTCGGCGTCAGGCCACATAAATGCGTTTTATCACGGCGCATCCGTGGCACCCAGACGACATTATTGTCGACACCGGCACGAATAAACGCACAGCCATTGGTATCCACATATTGCGTCCCGGTATAGGATGTCGGTGGCACTTCCGCAGGAATTTCAGATTGCGCCCATGCTGATCCAACGCTCAGCGCGATACCGCCAACTGCCCCCCAAATCTTTGACCGATGATCCATACCTTACTCCGCCTTTACCGATTTGCGCCCAAAATTCCTGATCTTGTGTCTCAAGTAAAGATCTTGTGGAGAGTCGGCGAGGTTTAACTCAATCTAGTAGTGTAAATTATGGGGTGAAACTCATTTGGTACCAAAAATCCGATCCCCTGCATCGCCCAACCCAGGGACAATATAGCCATTCTCGTTCAAATGACGATCCAAGGCAGCCGTGACCAATTTCACATCTGGATGCGCTTTTGACACTTGCGCAACGCCCTCGGGCGCGGCCACAAGGCTCATGAATATGATCTGTTGTGCGCCCTTTGCCTTGATTAAATCAATGGCAGCGCAGGCACTAAATCCAGTGGCAAGCATTGGATCGAGCAAGACAACCAAACGGTCGGATAACTGATCGGGCAGCTTGCAATAGTATTGCTCGGGGCGCAACGTCTCTTCATTGCGCTGTAGCCCAACGAAGCCCACACGCGCCGAAGGAAGTAAATCCAACACGCCATCCAGCATGCCATTGCCCGCGCGCATGATCGAGATCAACGCCAGCTTTTTACCATCCAAAACAGGGGCATCAATGGTGGTCAACGGGGTTGTAATGGGCCGCGTGGTCAAGGGCATGTCGCGCGTCACTTCATAGGCCATCAATTGCGCAATCTCACGCAAGAGCCGCCGAAACGCATTGGTCGACGTCTCGATATCGCGCATAATGCTCAGCTTGTGTTGAATAAGGGGGTGATCTGTGACGGTAATGTCCGGCATAACGCTCTCCAATTAGTTTTCCGAAAACGGGCGCCCTTCGCCCAAGTGTGGAATATGTAAATGCGCAGCCACTTGCGCGGCCACATCTGCAAAGGCCCGCTGTCCCAGCGCGCCGGCTAGTCCCGCACCGTAAGTCAAAATCGGCACTTGTTCGCGCGTGTGATCTGTCCCGATCCATGTTGGATCATTTCCATGATCGGCCGTGAAAATCATCAAATCATCGGGCCGCATGGACGGGTATATCGACGCCATTGCCTGATCAAACCATTCCAAATGACGCGCGTACCCGCTGACATCGCGGCGGTGACCGTAGAGGCTGTCGAACTCGACGAAATTCGCCATAATCAGTGCGCCATCGTCTGCGGTGTTCAAACTCTCTTCTAGCGCCGTCATGACCTGTACATCAGAGCCTTTGTGCACCTCATCAAATCCCTGATGGGCATAAATATCCGAGATTTTCCCTAGGCCAATGACCTTGCGCCCCGCCTGCTGCGCCCAGACGGGCAAGAGCGGCTTGGGCGGGCGCATCGCATAATCGCGCCGCTTCAAGCTTCGCACAAATCCGCTCTCTTGTGTCCCGACAAAAGGACGCGCGATCACGCGGCCCACCCCCATGTCATGCAGCATTGGCGCCATGGCCTCACATAGATGATAGAGCGCATCGAGGCCAAAGACCTCTTCATGCGCGGCGATTTGGAAAACACTATCCGCAGAGGTATAGCAAATCGGGCGCCCCGTGCGGCAATGCGCATCGCCCAAGTCCTCAAGGATCGCCGTGCCGGACGCGTGGCAATTCCCCAACATCGGCTGACCGCAAAGGGCCGTGACCCGATCAAGGATGGGTTGGGGAAAGGAGTGCGCCGTTTGAGTGAAATAATGCCATTCAAATGGCACGCGGCGGCCCGCGAGCTCCCAATGGCCCGATGGGGTGTCTTTGCCACGCGAGGCCTCAACCCCATGCCCCCATGCGCCCAAGGTAGTGGCGGGCATTAGCAACGCTGCGAGGCCTGAGGCCTGTGCAAGCGCGTGACCAATCCCCAAGGCCGATAAAAAAGGCACAGCCAGTGGGCCCGATCGTCCCTCATCGGCCTGCCCTGCGTCACAGGCCTTGGCGATGTGACCTAGCGTATTGGCCCCTGTGTCGGGCTTAGATTGGTTAAAATACTGATCTGCATCTGGCGCACCGCCGATACCGACACTGTCCATGACAATCACAAAGGCGCGCGGCATTACGACACCTCTTGGAAAATGAGGGGCGGCGGCGTGACAGGCTGATCACTCAGCGTGATCGCGCGCTCCACCGCGTGGAAGAGATCGGCATCAATGGGCCCGCGCGCATGGATCCTCGCGATCACGCGACCTGTCTCAAGCCTATCGCCGACACTGGGTAGATCACTAAGCCCGACGGTCAGATCAATTTGATCCTTGCGGTGCATTTTTGCCCCGCCTAAACCGGCCACGATCTCGGCCAAGGCCAATGGATCCACGGCGGCAACATATCCGCCGTGTTTGGCGTAAACTGCGTCTTGAATAGGGGCGCTAGGGCAGCTGCGTTCAAATTGTGATAGAACATCTCCCCCACCTTGGGCGATGACCGCTTGATTAAACCTCTGCGCCGCCGCACCAGAGGTGATGGCCCTGCGCGCCATCTGATCGGCCTGCTCAGGATCATGGGCCAGATCACTTAAAATCAACGCCCGCGCGGCCAAGGCGACCGAGAGCTGCGCTAAGCGAGAGGTGAGGTCTTGGGCATGCAGAACTCTCAATGCCGCCTCGAGCTCGACGCGGTGCCCAATCGCGCTGGCCAAAGGTTGTGACATATCCGAGATCACAGCATGACAGCGCACGCCGGCCTCTTGTGCGGTTGAAACCATAGCCTCAGCCAGATCGCGGGCGGCCGCGGCATCCGTCAAAAAGGACGCGGCCCCGAGTTTGACATCCAACACCAGCGACTGCGCCCCTTCGGCCAGTTTCTTTGACAAAATGGATGATGTAATCAAATCAATTGACGGGACGCAGGCCGTCTCGTCGCGAATCCGATAGAGCCGTTTGTCGGCGGGGGCCATATCCGCACTTGCCGACACAATCGCAAGGCCAATGTCATTGACTTGATCCTGAAACACCTCAGCCGTTTGATCGACGTTGAGGCCTGTAATGGCCTCTAATTTATCCAGTGTCCCGCCTGTGTGCCCCAAGCCACGCCCCGAAATCATTGGCACGCGCAGCCCGCAGGCAGCTAAAATCGGCGCCACGATGAACGACGTTGCATCCCCCACACCGCCCGTGGAATGCTTATCAGCCACGACGGGCCCCGCGCCCCACTCTAGCACGCGGCCACTGTCGCGCATCGCGCAGGTCAACGCAGTGCGTAAGGCCGGCGAGAGCGGACGCAAGAGCACCGCCATCGCAAAGCTGGCGATTTGCGCATCGGTGAACGCACCCTGCCCGATCTGATCGATGAACTGGCCAAGAGCCTGCGCCTCAACAGGGTGGCCATCGCGTAGGGCACTAATGATATCTCTGGGATCCTTCACGTTTCAGCGCGGTCCATATGGTGATCGCTAAACGCGCCTGGCAAAAGGTCCGCCATAGACATCTGCATCTCGACCCCGTCGAGCGTGCCCATGGTGACTTGAGCATCTTTGGCGCAGAATTCCGCCAGTTTTTGTCGGCACCCGCCGCAGGGTGTGACGGGCGTATCGGCATCCGCAACAACATAGACTTTGCGAATTTTGGCGGCCCCTCCCTTTGCCACCATCGCCGCAATAGCCCCCGCTTCGGCGCAAGTGCCCTCAGGATAGGCGACGTTTTCAACGTTGACACCTGTGAACACTGTCCCATCCTCGACTTCGATCGCGGCGCCGACTTTGAACCCCGAATAAGGCGCGTAGGCGTTTTCTCTGACGTGCACTGCGTGCTCTCTCAAATTCATTTCGACCTCACGGATAGCGCATCTCAATACGATGCCGTTTGCCCTAAGGTGCGCTCAGTTCGCGCAAAGGTCAACTCTTGCAATTTCCCTCACGTCTCATGATAAGGGCGTCAAACGATAAACATATGAGGCCGTCATGTCCGAGACCCCAATCGATCACGCAAAAAACGCCGCTTTGAATTATCATGAATTCCCCAAGCCCGGAAAATTAGAAATCCGCGCCACCAAACCCTTGGCCAATGGGCGTGATCTGGCGCGGGCCTATTCGCCCGGTGTCGCGGATGCCTCGACCGAGATTGCCAAAGATCCCTCTACGGCCAGCCGCTACACGGCGCGGGGCAACTTAGTGGCGGTGGTCTCCAATGGTTCGGCGGTTTTGGGCCTTGGCAATATCGGTGCGCTCGCGTCCAAACCAGTGATGGAGGGCAAGGCTGTCTTGTTCAAAAAATTCGCTGGCATCGATTGTTTTGACCTCGAGGTGGACGAGAGCGACCCTGAAAAGCTGGCCGATATTGTCTGCGCGCTCGAGCCGACGTTTGGCGCGATAAACTTAGAGGACATCAAAGCGCCCGATTGCTTTATTGTTGAGAAAATCTGCCGCGAGCGGATGAATATCCCTGTGTTTCATGATGACCAACACGGCACGGCCATTGTTGTGGGCGCGGCGATCTTCAACGCATTGCATGTGGCCGGCAAAAAGTTCGAAGACATCAAACTTGTCTCAACCGGCGGCGGCGCGGCGGGGATCGCGTGTTTGAATATGCTCATCAAACTGGGCGTCAAACGCGAGAATATCTGGCTGTGTGATTTGCAGGGCCTTGTGTACGAGGGGCGCACGGCGGATATGACCGATCAAAAGGCCGCCTTCGCGCAGCCCTCAGATCTACGCAGTTTGGACGATGTGATCGACGGGGCTGACATCTTTTTGGGCCTCTCTGGGCCTGGTGTTCTCAAACCTGAGATGGTCGGCAAAATGGCTGATCGGCCCATTTTATTTGCCCTCGCCAATCCAACGCCTGAAATCATGCCCGATCTCGCCCGCGCGCAAAATCCCAAGGCGATCATCGCCACAGGGCGCAGTGATTTTCCCAACCAAGTTAATAACGTCTTGTGCTTTCCGTTCATTTTCCGCGGCGCGTTGGATGTGGGGGCGACGGAAATCAATGATGCTATGCAAATCGCCTGTGTCGAGGCAATTGCAGAGCTGGCGCGCGCCAGCACCTCGGCCGAGGCCGCCGCAGCCTATCAAGGCGAGAGCCTGACCTTTGGGCCCGAGTATTTGATCCCCAAACCCTTTGATCCGCGTCTGTCTGGTATTGTGTCCACCGCCGTCGCCAATGCGGCGATGCAAAGCGGGGTCGCCACGCGCCCGATTGAGGATCTTGAGGCGTATAAAGCAAAGCTCGATAGCAATGTCTTCCGCTCGGCCATGTTGATGCGTCCAGTCTTTGAGGCCGCCGCCACCACGCAGCGCCGCATTGTATTCGCCGAAGGCGAGGACGAACGTGTCTTGCGCGCCGCGCAAGCCATTTTGGAAGAAACCACCGAGCGCCCCATTTTGATCGGCCGTCCGGACGTCATTCAAATGCGCTGCGAGAAAATTGGCGTGCAATTGCGACTGGGCCAAGATTGCGCAGTGGTCGATCCCAACAACGATCACCGCTATCGCACCTATTGGAGCAGCTATCACGAATTAATGGCCCGTAATGGCGTGACGCCAGACTTGGCCAAGGCGATTTTGCGCACCAATACCACGGCGATTGCCGCTGTGATGGTGCATTTGGGCGAGGCCGATAGCATGGTCTGCGGCACGTTTGGCCAATACAATTGGCACCTAAAATATATCACGCAAATCTTAGGCGGCGCGGACCACCAGCCCCACGGCGCCCTGTCGATGATGATCATGGAAGATGGGCCGTTATTCATCGCAGACACGCATATCAAAGTCACACCAACCCCCGAGGAAATCGTTGAAACGGTCTTGGGCGCGGCCCGACATGTGCGCCGTTTTGGAGTTGAGCCGAACATTGCGCTGTGCGCCCAATCTCAATTTGGATCAATGAACACAGATACCGGCGCCCGTATGCGCGAGGCGATCAAAATGCTCGATCAAATGAATGTCGATTTCGCCTATGAGGGGGAAATGAATATCGACAGCGCCTTGGATCCTGAATTGCGTGATCGTATTTTCCCGCAAAACCGCATGAAAGGCAAAGCGAACGTCATGATCTTTGGCCATGTGGATGCCGCCTCAGGGGTACGCAACATCCTAAAGGCCACAGGCGGTGGATTAGAAGTGGGGCCAATTTTGATGGGCATGGGCAACCGCGCGCATATCGTCACCCCTGCGATCACACCGCGCGGATTGCTCAATATGGCGGCCGTGGCGGGGACCCCAGTGGCGCATTACGGCTAAGATAATCAAGGATACGCAAAGCACGATCGCGCCCTCATGCGCGGCCGTGTTTGGCGTATCTGACACAGCGGCCTACGCCAAAACCGACATGATAGCGTTAAAGGCGACCCGTTGATCTTGAATATCACGGCGCTTCGTGCATAAACCGTGACCACTTCAAAGGTAATATCGGCGTTTATGCGCTAAAGAGGATCACATGAAATATTCAGACGTTTATGCAAGCTGGCAGCGCGACCCAGAACAGTATTGGATGACGGCCGCCGCGCCCATTTCTTGGGACAAAGCGCCCAGCAAAGCCTTGGACGACACCAACGCTCCGCTCTACGAATGGTACGCCGATGCGATGGTCAACACATGCTATAACGCTGTGGACCGCCACGTCGAGGCCGGCCATGGCGAACGTCTGGCGATCATTTACGACAGCCCTGTGACGAACACAGTCACCAAGATCACCTACGCAGAGCTTCAAGAGAAAACAGCACGTTTGGCCGGCGCCCTGCGCGACAAAGGCGTGGTCAAAGGCGACCGTGTCATCATCTATATGCCGATGATCGCCGAGTCTGTGATCGCCATGCTGGCCTGCGCGCGCATTGGGGCGATCCACTCTGTGGTCTTTGGCGGGTTTGCCGGAAGTGAATTGGCCGTTCGGATCAATGACGCGCAGCCCAAAGTGATCCTCGCCGGATCGTGCGGGATCGAACCCAACCGCGTGGTTGAATACAAACCGATGATCGACCAAGCCATCGAGATGGCTGATCACAAACCAGACGCCGTGATCATCTATCAACGCGAAAAGGCGCCCGCAGATTTGATCGAGGGCCGCGATTTTGATTGGGCCACTTGCGTCGCACAGGCCCAGCCCGCAGACTGCGTCAGCGTTGAAGGCAATCACCCCGCCTATATCCTCTATACCTCGGGCACCACTGGCGCCCCAAAAGGGGTCGTGCGCGCCACGGCGGGCCATTTGGTCGCGCTCAATTGGACCATGAAAAATATCTATGACGTGAACCCGGGCGATGTATTTTGGGCCGCCTCGGATGTGGGTTGGGTCGTTGGGCATTCCTATATTTGCTATGCCCCATTGATCCACGGCAACACGACCATTGTCTTTGAAGGCAAGCCGATTGGCACCCCCGATGCCGGCACATTTTGGCGCGTCATCGAAGAGCATAAGGTCAAAGTCCTCTTTACCGCGCCGACAGCCTTTCGGGCCATCAAACGCGAAGACCCAAAATGCGAGTACAAGGCGAAATATGATCTAAGCTCATTGCAATCTTTGTTCTTGGCCGGTGAACGCGCCGATCCAGACACGATTGAATGGGCGCAACAGCACCTTGGTGTGCCCGTGATCGACCATTGGTGGCAGACAGAAACCGGCTATGCCATTGCCGGCAACCCGATGGGTATTGAGAAACTCCCTGTCAAAATCGGCTCGCCCTCGGTGGCGATGCCCGGCTATGATATCCAGATCCTCGATGATGCGGGACATCCGGTGCAAAACGGTGAATTGGGCGCGATTGCGATTAAATTACCGCTACCTCCCGGAACATTGCCAACGCTGTGGAACGCACAAGAGCGGTTTAAGAAAAGCTATCTCAACACATTCCCCGGCTATTACGAAACGGGCGATGCAGGGATGAAGGATGACGACGGCTATGTCTATATCATGGCGCGCACCGATGATGTGATCAATGTCGCGGGCCACCGCCTGTCCACAGGCGGCATGGAAGAAGTCCTCGCCGCCCATCCCGATGTCGCCGAATGCGCCGTGATCGGGGTCACAGATCAGCTCAAAGGACAGCTGCCAGTTGGTTTTTTATGCCTCTCCAAAGGCGCCGAGCGTGACCACGCAGATGTGGTCAAAGAATGCGTAACACTGGTCAGAGAGAAAATCGGCGCCGTCGCCGCCTTTAAATTGGCCATCGTCGTCGATCGCTTGCCCAAAACACGCTCTGGCAAAATTCTTCGCGGCACCATGGTCAAAATTGCCGATGGCGCAGAGTTCAAAATGCCCGCAACAATTGATGATCCTGCCATTTTGGATGAAATCAAATCTGCCCTGCAAACCATTGGCTATGCTCAGTAAATTTTTAGCTTCAAAAGGCGCCAGAGTTTTGGCGCCTTTTTCTATGTAAACTGCTCGGCGATGATCCGCTCTTCTAATCCGTGACCCGGATCGAAGAGGAGCTTATGCATCACTGATGGGTCTGAGCGCACTTTGACATGTGTGACATTGGGCACCGACCGGCTATCAGCCTCGGCCATCACGGGGCGTTTTTTCGGCTCGATCACGTGAAATTCAACAACGGCCGATTGCGGCAATAACGCGCCGCGCCAGCGCCGTGGGCGAAACGCTGACATCGCCGTGAGGGCCAATACTTCGGATTGGATCGGCAAAATAGGCCCGTGCGCTGAATAGTTATAGGCGGTCGAGCCCGCAGGCGTCGCCACCAGCGCCCCATCGGCGACAAGGTGATCTAGCCGCAGTTTGCCGTCAATTGAAATCTGCAATTTCGCCGCCTGTGGCCCCATCCGCAATAGGGACACTTCGTTAATGGCCAACGCTGTGTAGATCTGACCGCTTTGTGTCGTGGCCTCCATATGCAGCGGGTGGATCTCGGCCAGCTCGGCCTCGGCCAATCGGCGATCGAGCGCGTCCAAATCAAAATCATTCATCAAAAACCCGACAGTGCCGCGATTCATCCCGTAGACCGGCAGATCAAGGTGCTGCGTGCGCTGCAGCGTTTCCAACATGAAGCCATCCCCACCCAATGCCACGAGCACCTGAGCCTGATCTTCGGGGACAAATTCGTAGAGTTGCGCCAGCTCGGCCAACGCCTGTTGCGCGTTTGGATGGGCACTTGCAGTGATGGCGATCTTCTCGGTCATGGCGAGGGTTCCTATGGGCGGCATTTTGTCCCATTGGAAACATAAATTTCCAAAGAACACCAGATCTGGCGTGATTAAAGGATAAAGGGACGTTTATTGCGTTTGACATCACGAAAGTTTCCTATAGGAAATTTACTTAATGACAAGATTGAGGACCCCTTATGACTGATACAAACGCTTTTTTCACGCAATCCCTTGCAAGTCGTGACCCAGAATTGTTCGGATCAATCCAATCTGAATTGGGCCGCCAGCGCGATGAAATCGAGCTGATCGCTTCGGAAAATATTGTCTCTGCCGCCGTTATGGAAGCCCAAGGCAGCGTGATGACCAACAAATACGCCGAAGGCTATCCAGGCCGCCGCTATTATGGGGGCTGCCAATATGTCGATATCGCAGAGAACCTCGCGATTGCGCGCGCCAAAGAGCTGTTTAGCTGCGAATTTGCCAATGTTCAGCCGAACTCAGGATCGCAGGCCAACCAAGGCGTGTTCCAAGCGCTTGTCAAACCCGGTGAGACGATTTTGGGCATGAGCCTTGATGCCGGCGGTCACTTGACCCACGGCGCGGCACCAAACCAATCGGGTAAGTGGTTCAACGCCGTGCAATACGGTGTGCGCAAACAAGATAACTTGATCGATTATGATCAAATGCGGGAATTGGCTCTTGAGCATAAACCCAAGCTGATCATTGCCGGCGGATCGGCGATACCCCGCGTCATTGATTTTGCCAAAATTCGCGAAATTGCGGATGAAGTGGGCGCCTATGTGCTGGCTGATGTGGCGCATTTTGCTGGATTGATTGCGGCGGGTGAATACCCATCCCCCTTCCCACATTGCCATGTGGCCACCACAACGACGCATAAAACATTGCGCGGCCCACGCGGCGGGATGATCTTGACCAACGATGGCGATTTGGCGAAAAAGTTTAATTCGGCCATTTTCCCAGGCATTCAAGGTGGCCCCTTGATGCATGTGATCGCGGCAAAAGCCGTGGCCTTTGGCGAGGCGCTCCAGCCTGAGTTTAAAACATACATTCAGCAAGTGATCAAAAATGCCCAAGCCTTGTCAGATCAGCTGATCAAAGGTGGATTGGATACGGTCACGCATGGCACAGATACGCATGTGTTGCTCGTTGATTTGCGCCCCAAAGGCGTAAAAGGCAATGCAACGGAAAAAGCCCTCGAGCGCGCGCATATCACATGTAATAAAAATGGTGTGCCCTTTGATCCAGAAAAACCAATGGTCACATCGGGTATCCGCCTAGGGTCACCTGCTGGCACAACCCGCGGGTTTGGTGAGGCCGAGTTCCGCCAGATCGCAGATTGGATCATCGAAGTTGTCGATGGTTTGGCCACAAATGGCGAGGACGGCAACGCCGCTGTTGAAGCCAAGGTGAAGGCAGAAGTCGAAGCCATGTGTGCCAAGTTCTCGATGTATCCAAACCTCTAGGCATTTGGCTGGTGCTGCGCCAGTGAGTATATGAAAAACAAAGTTGATCAGGGGCGTTCCATTGCGAATGCCCTTTTTCTTTTGTAGCTGTTGGAAAATGGCGGAGGCAACATGTTACATTATTATGAATACGGCGCGGAGCATGGCGGGCGGCCTATTGTCATTGTTCATGGGCTGTTTGGCTCCGGGAAAAATTGGGGCACCGTGGCCAAGGCCCTGAGCGTCACGCGGCATGTCATCTGTGTGGATCAGCGGAACCATGGGCATAGCCCGTGGCATGATGTGCATGATTACCCAAGCATGGCACAAGATATCGCGGAGGTCATTGATCACTTTGGGGGGTGTGCAGACCTTATCGGGCACTCCATGGGCGGCAAAGCGGCCATGTACCTTGCGCTGAGCATGCCGCAGCGGGTTGGCACCCTTTTGGTCGCGGATATCGCGCCTGTGGCTTATGGCCATTCGCAAAGCCAACATATTGAGGCAATGCGCCAAGTGCCCGCAGAGGCGCTGGCAAAGCGCAGCACAGCCATCGCGGCATTATTAGAAGCGACCCAAGATCGGAATTTGGCAGCGTTTTTTGGGCAATCCATTGATGTGGCACAGGGGCGTTGGCTGTTGAATTTAGATGTTCTGGAGACGGAGATGCCAAAAGTCTTGGAGTTTCCACAAGTGAGGGGCCACTTTGAGGGGCGCACGCTCTTTCTATCGGGGGGGCTGTCGGATTATGTTTTGCCGGACCATCGCCCACGTATCAAAGAGCTCTTTGCGCAGGCACAATTTGCTAAGCTAAGCGGTGCGGGTCATTGGCTTCATGCAGAAAAGCCTGCAGCATTCATCGCAACGGCGCAAAATTTCCTCAATTAACTGGCAAAATCTGTGACAACCGTGATGCCCGCGGGTTGCGCGCCATCCATTGCGGCCAAAGCGCCTGCGACCTCAGACAGGGCGATGCGCTGTGTGATGAGAGGTGCGAAATCCAACACCCCTTGGGCCATCAGATTCAACAACGGGGCAAACCCTTGGGCCGATAGGCCGCGCATGCCCATAATCGTCAACTGCCGCGCATAAACGAGTTCAAGGAGCGGCAAAGGCACCGTTTCATGCGCCCCCGTTGGCATTCCGATTTGCACATAACGCCCCATTTTACGCAAGCTGCGCAGACCGAGCTCATAGCTTGATGTGAGGCCAACGGCCTCGATCGCGACATGCGCCCCGCCCCCTGTGATATCATAGAGGGTTGGGAGAATATCCTGCGTTGGGTCGAGGGCATGATCCGCCCCTTGGCTCAGCGCCAAGGCGCGGGCCTGAGGAGAGGGATCGACGGCAATTACATGAGCGCCCAGTGCCTTGGCAATCATTAGGGCCGATAGTCCAGCGCCGCCAACACCGAAGATCGTGACCCACTCCCCTGCGCGCAGCTGCGCCCGATCGGACACGGCGCGCCAAGCCGTCGTGACACGGCAGCCCATCGCCGCCGCAACGTCAAAAGAAATCGCATCGGGCAGAGGCACGACATTGGCGTGTGCATGCGGGATCGCAAGATATTGCGCGAATGCGCCCCACATCGTGAATCCAATGACGTCTTGCGTGGCGCAGGTCGTTGGCTCGCCTGTCTTGCACTGTGAACACGTGCCGCAACTAAGGATAAAGGGCGCGGTCACCCGCTGGCCCATCTGCAGGCCCGTCACCTGCGGCCCAATTTGTGTGATGACGCCTGAGAATTCGTGCCCCATCACATGCGGCAACATCACATCAGGGTCGACCCCGCGCCATGCATGATGATCCGAGCGGCACACACCGCAGGCGGCCAGTTTGACGATGATCCCATCGGCTGGACAGGTGGGATCAGGCACCTCTTCCATCATAGGCGGCGTGCCGAACTGGCGCAACACACTGGCCCGCATTAGCGTTGCCCAACAGCGCGCCCTGCCCCGTCAGGCAGGGGCAGCTCGGCGTGACGCGCCGCCCATTGTGCGATGTTTTCGGCCACGCTGGCCTGAGGCAGCGACGTTTTCCGCGTGCTCATATCAATATGCAACATCAAGCTTTCGACAGTTGCGCTCAGCGTACCATCTGCTTTGTGAATAACATGGAATAAGTGCAGCTTTTTGCCCTCACCGCTGAGCAGCTGGGTCGTTACGCTGACCCGCTCGCCAATATGCAATTCATCCAAATAGCGAATATGATTTTCAACTGTGAAATAGGAATAGCCCGCCGCGACATAATCTAAGTCTGCGCCGATCATCTCCATAAAGCGGTCGTTCGCTTGGCCGCCAAGCTCGGCATAATGCGCCTCGTTCATATGGCCGTTATAGTCCACCCAAGAGGGCGGGATCACTCGGTCCACGGTGACGGGGAGCGCGGCGCTTTGCGCCATGGGCAACTGGGCCTCGTGGGCGGCGATCACGGCGCCGGCGCCATGGTTGTTTTTACGCAAAATGCGCATCATACCGACGAGATTATCATCGCGCTGACGCTCTAATTCGCGGATGGAATATTGGCCTGATTGGGCATCCGATTGCCCTGCGATGAGATCAACCAACTCATCCGTAAACTCTGGCACATCCATCAGCTTTGTCCACGGCCATGACAAGGCGGGGCCAAATTGCTCCATGAAATGTTTCATGCCAACCTCGCCGCCCGCAATGCGATAGGTTTCAAATAGCCCCATCTGTGCCCAGCGAAGGCCAAATCCCATTCGGATCGCTTCGTCGATTTCCTCTGTGGTGGCAATGCCGTCCTTGACCAACCAGAGGCTCTCTCGCCAGACAGCTTCGAGGAGGCGATCGGCGATATGCGCGTCGATTTCCTTGCGCACATGCAGCGGATACATGCCAACGCCGCGCAGGATCGCTGAGGCACGTTTGCACATGCCAGCATCGCCCACCAGCTCGATCAGCGGCAACAGATAGACGGGATTAAACGGATGGGCGACGATCACTCGCGCGCCCTGCTGCGTCAGCTCTGAGGGCCGAAATCCTGAGGTGGACGAGGCAATCACCGCGTCACTTGGGGCCAGCTGTGTGATCTGCGCATGAACAGTGTGTTTGATCTCAAGTCGCTCTGGAACGCTTTCTTGAACCCAAGCCGCGCCATCCAGAGCGGCGGCCAAATCGGTATGAAAGCTGAGCCTTCCCTCATCCGGCATCGCTCTATCGTAGAGCGCCGGTAACGCGCGCCGCGCATTTCCCAGCACTTCGCCAATTTTCCGCTCTGCCTCTGGGTCGGGATCAAAGACCGCGACATCCCATCCATTGAGCAAAAACCGAGCGGCCCAGCCGCCCCCAATCACGCCGCCGCCAACTATAGTTGCTTTCATCTGCATTTATCCTTTTGAACGCGAGGCGGCCACGGCCTCGTTTTTGAGGGGGATCCGCGTGCCCACTTGTGTCACGTTGGGATCGTGCGCTTTGCGGGCAAAGACGTCTCGGACCATATCGGCGAAAAAGGCCAATGGCTTTGAGGGATACTCTGGGTCAAAGCTGGCTTGGTCCCAAAATTCGCAAAAATCGGCGCAATCTTGGTAATAGGGATGCTCGCGGTAAGCATCGCGCGCATGCGGGTCGCTGCCAACGTGATGCGCATAATACAGCCGTTGAAATAGCCCATGCTTTTCCACCACCCATGCGCATTGCTCGCGCACGAAGGGGCGCAATATCGCCGCCGCATATTCATCATGGTTATAGGGCGCGTAGATATCGCCGATGTCATGCAACAGCGCCGAGACGATCCAATCTTGATCCGCCCCATCATTATAGGCACGCGTCGCCGATTGAATAGAATGCCCGAGCCGTGTGACCTGATAGCCAGAGAGTGAGGCATCCAAATCCTCCATTGCGCTGAGCAGTCGATCGGCGGTGCCCGCCGCATATTCGCGCTCATGCACGTCCAAAAAGGCGTAATCCTCGGCGTCGCCGTCTTTCATTTGTGTGAACTTGACTTGATCCATGACACTCTCTTCTTTTATTCCATGCACAATATCGGCATTGCGCCATTTTCAACGACTTTGTGACATCCCAAATATGGGGTTTGCGGCGCGCACTGGCCTGCTGATACTTCGCTGTCTGCCTCTTTTGGGGCGAGGCAGATTCTATCACAGTCCGCGGAGGAGGTGCAGCTTGCGCCTGCATCCTTTGTCTCAAAGACACAGACCGCGCGCATGAACGCGCCGCTCATGCTCGGCTTGCCACCTGTGTCACGGCACGCGGCGTGCGCGGCTTCGATCTCTTGGATCGACGGGCCAGACGAGGTCTGAGCCGTGACCACAGGGGCGGGAGTGACCGTTGCGTTTGCCGCATCGTCCCCCTGCGGTGCGGCCTCTTTGCATCCGCTGACCAATAGGGTCGCGATGATAAGTTTAAACAGAGCGCGGCGCACGTTTTTGCAATCCCAATTTTTCGCGCACCTCAGCTGGCCCGATCACTTTGGCGCCCAAATTTTCAATGATGGTCACGCTGCGCTCAACCAACTGGGCGTTTGTTGCCAAAACGCCTTTATCTAAAAAGAGGTTATCTTCAAGGCCCACGCGCACATTGCCGCCGCCCAAAACGGCCGCCGCAACATATGGCATCTGATCACGGCCCAGACTAAAGGCCGACCAATGCCAATCCTGCGGGACATTATTGGCCATCGCCATAAAGGTATTGAGGTCATTGGGCGCCCCCCACGGCACCCCCATGCACAGTTGAACCAAGGCAGGCGATGTTAAAATCCCCTCTTTGACCAATTGCGTCGCAAACCATAGGTGCCCTGTATCAAAGGCCTCGATCTCAGGTTTGACCCCGAGATCCGTCATCATCTGTCCCATCGTACGCAGCATACCTGGGAAGTTGGTCATGACATAGTCAGCCTCGGCAAAGTTCATGGTGCCGCAATCTAGTGTGCAGATTTCAGGCAGGCACTCCACAATATGCGCCATACGCTCCGTCGCGCCGATCATATCCGTGGCCGCCTCATTGACCGGAAAGGGGGCCTCCACCCCGCCAAACACGATATCGCCGCCCATACCAGCGGTGAGGTTCAAAACCACATCGACCTCAGCGTCGCGAATGCGATCGGTGACTTCGCGGTAATACTCTAATTTACGCGAGGGCGCCCCAGTTTCGGGATCGCGCACATGGCAATGCACAACGGCCGCCCCTGCTTTGGCGGCGTCAATGGCGCTATTGGCGATCTCCTTGGGGCTGCGCGGGACATGCGGGCTGCGATCTTGGGTGCCGCCCGAGCCGGTCACGGCACAGGTAACAAAAACTTCGCGGTTCATGTGTAATGGCATCTTAGCGTCCTTTCCAAACAGGGTCGCGCTTGTCGGCAAAGGCCCGCGCCCCCTCGAGTTGATCTTCCGAACGATAGAGCCGCTCGACGGTTTCAAATTGTGATTTCGTGATTTTATTCATCGCATCTTGGAATTTCATATCTTCGGCCTCGCGCACGATTTCCTTGATCGCCGCCATCACCAATGGGGGGCCTGCTGCGATCTCATCGGCCAGCGCGCGCGCGCGATCCAAGAGGTCCTCGGCAGGGTGGATTTGATTGATCATCCCCCAGCGCGCGGCCTCTTCGACATCGAGCCACCGGCCCGTCATCAACAGCTCCATCGCGATGTGATAAGGGATCCGTTTGGGCAACTTCACCGAGGCCGCATCCGCCACCGTACCCGATCGGATCTCGGGCAAGGCAAAGGTGGCATGACGCGCCGCCAGAATGATATCGCATGACAGGGCCAGCTCGAGGCCCCCGCCACAGCAAATGCCGTTGACGGCGCAGATCACTGGCTTGTTCAAACCGCGCAGCTCTTGCAAGCCGCCAAATCCGCCCACGCCGTAATCTCCATCCACCGCATCCCCCTCAGCCGCGGCCTTAAGATCCCATCCGGGGCAGAAAAACTTCTCGCCCGCAGCTGTTAGAATCGCAACGCGCAGATCGGGATCATCGCGAAATTGAGTGAACACATCGCCCATGATCCGCGACGTCGCCAGATCAATCGCATTGGCCTTGGGCCGGTCCAGCGTCACCTCTAAAACATGACCGCGCCGATGGGTCTTAATGGGGTTATCTGTCATAGGCTCTCTCCTGTTTCGACCAACGCATCAACGGCCACAGCCCGCGTTGGCGTGCACATCAGCGGGTTCACTTCCAAACTATGCCACTGATCTAAATGATCCCCCATCGCGCGCACGAGTGCAAGGATAGACGACGTTACGATCCCCAGATCCACAGCAGGCGCACCGCGAAATCCACGAAACAGCGGCGCCATGTTCAACGACAGGAGCGCAGTTTCAATTTCGTCCTGTGTTGTGGGCAACAAAAGCTGCGCGGTGTCTTGCAAAATTTCGGTCATCACGCCCCCAGCCCCAAGGGTCAGAACATAGCCATGCGCCGGATCGCAGGTGATCCCGACAATCACCTCAGCCACGGCATCGCTGACCATCTCTTCGATCAAGTAGGCATCGACCTGCATTTGGTTCGCTGCAGCCGGAATATCTTCTGCCCTCAGCCCAAGGCGCACCAATCCAGCCTCTGATTTATGCGCCGCGCCCATCCCCTTGAGGACAAGAGGCGCGCGCAAAACCTGCGCCGCAGCAGCAAGGTCGTCACCGCGGGTGGCACGGCGCGCCTCGGGCACATCAACGCCATAGTCTTTGAGCACGGATTTAGCGGCATATTCATCCAGAACCGCCTGAGCGGCCAACGCGCGCGGCGGCCACAGTCGCCTTGAGTGCGGCGCTTGCCTCTGCCCCATGGCCGCAATCGCCTCAAGGGCAAGGCTCATGTCAACTAAGGGGATCAGCCCTTGATCCAAAATGCGGCGCGCCGCCGCCTCATGCATCGTATCCCCCATAGAGGCGAGGATCGCGATCGGCCGGCCCGAGCGCGCCTGCGCCCGCGCACAGGCGGATATGACAATCTCCCACGCCGCCCCGTCGCAGCGATCTGGCCTTGGGAAATCAAGAACCACCACGCCCAGCGCGACATCGCCTTGTAGCATCGCCGTAAAGGTTTGTGCGATTTTATCTTCATCGCCCCAAATATATGTGTGATAATCAAGCGGATTGGCCAAGGCGACCTTTGGCCCCAATGCCGTTGCTAAATCCTGCGCCTGCGCGCGATTGAGCGGCGGATACACTACACCGGCCGCCATGCCCAAATCGGCCATTAATGAAGCCTCTCCACCAGAACACGACAAGGACGCAATCTGCGCAGAGGGCAAATACCCAGCGACATGGGCAATCTTCAATGCCTCCAACAGGGATGACAGGCTGCGCACCTGCGCAAACCCAAGGCGCCGCAGCAATGCTTGCGCCCCCGCATGCGAGCCCGCCAGCGAAGCCGTGTGCGATACAGTGGCCACTTGTGCCTGCTCTGAGGCGCCCACTTTAAGCGCGACAATCGGTTTGCCCATCGCCTCGGCCTGCTTCGCGAGATCTTGGAACCCCTCGAGGTGGCTGATCCCTTCTATGTGCAGTCCAATCGCGGTGATCCGCGGATCCGACAGCAACGCCTGTGCCAGCTGCGGGATGTCCACGACCGCCTGATTGCCCACCGTGGCCAGCATCGCAATCGGCAATCCTCGGGACTGCATCGACAGATTGATCGCCATATTCGAGGATTGCGTTATGATCGCCACGCCGCGATCCACAGGCTCAGCGCCATGTTGATCAGGCCACACCGCCACACGGTCAAGCGCATTGACAAACCCATAGCAATTGGGCCCCAAAAACGGCATATCGCCTGCCGCCGCCACGAGAGCGGCCTGCAGATCGTCGCCATCCTCTAATTCTGCGCGCGCCTCTTTGAACCCCGAGGCAAAGAAGACTGCACCGCCTGCGCCCATATCGGCGAGCTGTGCGGCAATCGTCACACTGGCCGAGCGATTAACCCCAACAAACACTGCATCGGGCGCGATCGGCAGATCCATCACCGACAACACGGCGCGTAGACCAGAAATCTCAACCTTGGTCGGATGAACAACGAACACCTCGCCGCCGAACCCGATCTTGCGGCATTCTTCAATTATATTGGCGCACCATACGCCGCCGCCAATGACGGCCAAGGATTTTGGGCGCAACAGGCGATCCAGCCGTCCCATCTTAGGCCCCCAGAGGGCGGAATACATCACGGCTGATGATGTGACGTTGAATTTCCGAAGTGCCATCCCAGATCCGCTCGACCCGCGCATCACGCCAGAACCGCTCGATTGGGAAATCCGCCATGAGGCCCATACCGCCATAGATTTGCAACGTCGCATCGGTCACACGCGCCAGCATTTCCGAGGCATAAAGCTTGGCGCTCGCGATCTCTCGATTGGCCGGCATGCCTTGATCCAATCGCCACGCACCATTGAGCGTGAGCAAATCCGCCGCATCAATTTCAGTGATCATATCGGCGATTTGAAAACTGATGCCTTGGAATTTGGCAATCTGCTGGCCGAACTGTTTACGCTCCGCCGCATAGTTCACCGCATAGTCATAACAGCGCCGCGCCCGCCCGACACTAAAGGCCGCAACCGTCAGACGCGTTGCATAGAGCCACTCATTCATCACATCAAAACCGCCATTTACTTGCCCCAACACTTGGGCATCAGGCAGCCGGCATTGATCAAAATACAAAATGTAGTTTTTATACCCTTTGTGCGAGACAGATTGATATCCCTCGCGCACTTCGAACCCCGGCGTTCCACGATCGACTAAAAAGCATGTGATCCGCTTTTTCGGGCCTTTGGGTGTGTCATCAACACCAGTTGCGACGAATACAATAAAGAAATCAGCATGCTCGGCACCCGAGATAAAATGCTTGGATCCATGCAGCACCCAATCGCCGCCATCGCGCGTGGCGGTGCATTTCATCCCGCGCACATCGGATCCGGCGTCGGGCTCGGTCATGGCCAATGCATCCATTTTCTCGCCGCGCACGGCAGGCAAAAGATACCGCTCTTTTTGATCCCCCTCGCAGGCCATCAAAATATTTTGCGGACGGCCAAAGAAATGGGTCAGCGCCATTGAGCCGCGGCCCAGCTCGCGCTCAACCAATGTAAAATCCATATGGCTCAATCCCGCGCCGCCCACAGATTCGGGAAAGTTACAGGCATAAAAGCCCATATCGATGACCTTTTGCTTGATCTCTTGGCCAAGCTCGATGGGCACATGCCCCGTGCGCTCGACCATATCTTCATGCGGATAAATTTCATTCTCAACAAAGGATCGAACGGTCGAAACGATCATCTCTTGCTCTGAGCTTAAGCCAAAATCCATGACACCCTCACTTGATTTTGCTTAGGCTGCGCGATAATTGCAATGAACACCATGCAAAGTTGACCCAAAACCATGCAGAATTTGACAAATTTTTCGACCCGCTACCGCGTGGGTGTTTTACTCTTTGATGAGTTTTCGAACCTATGCCTAGCAAATACAATCGAGCCGTTGCGCGCCGTGAACCGGATCTTGGGGCAAGAGATCTATGACTGGCAGTTCCTCTCAATGGATGGGGCGGCGCTACGGTCCTCAAGCGGGCTACCTGTCCAGCCTGACGCCGCGCTGCGCGATCACGAGGGCGGCGATATGCTGGTTTTAATGCCGTCATATGGGTACAAAAACCTTGTGACACCCGATCTGTGTAAAACGTTACGGGCCCGCTGCGCGCTCTATGCGCATATTTTGGCGCTCGACATGGGCGCATGGCTGGTGGCTGCGGCTGGCTTGCCGGCCACACAGTTGACAGTGCATTGGGACGCCTTTGATGAATTGGCCGAGCAGTTTCCACAGATCAACGTCACGCCTGAGCGGTATGTCATCGATGGAAAATGGATCAGCTCAGGGGGCGCTATGACCACGCTTGAATTGATGCTTGAGTGGATCACACGCCGCCATGGGGCCAAACTCGCAATCGAAGTTGCATCGCTGTTTATGCACGGCGAGCGGGATCCGCATTTGGATCCGCATCAGCGCACACCGCGCGATCGCCTTGTCTATGCGGCCACAGCCAAAATGCGCCGTGCGCTTGAGGAGCCCCTCCAGATCCCGCAATTGGCCAAGTCCCTTGGCACAACTCAGCGTAAATTAGAGACGCAATTTCAAGCAGTTCTTGGCGCCACGCCGCATCAGATTTACACAAGCATGCGCATGCATGAGGCCCGCCGCCTTGTGGCCACCACACAGCTGAGCATCAGTGAAATCGCAGGGCGCTGTGGCTACCTAGATCCGACCGCCCTCACCCGTAGGTTTCGCCAAGAATTCGGTCAATCCCCACAAGAGCTGCGCCGTCAACTCCCTTAATCCACGGGCTGCGGATCTTGTAAAATCGACGCTTCCCACGAGGTCAGGAATTTATTGCGTTTGTATTGATCCAAATAAACCAACAAACTTGGCCCCAAACGAATGCGGTTGATCGGCACGTCTTGCGTGCCGTCTTGGGCGGTGGTTTGAAAGCTTTGGCCAAAAATCGGACGCTCTGACATGGCGCGCTGGATCAACGTGTCAATAAACTTGCCGGCATCTTTGGGGTTTTGCGCCGCACTCGGGATAAAGGCTGTGCGCAGCATCACCGTCTCAAAATCTGTGGGCCGCAAAATGACAAAGGCCTCGGCATCGCGGCGCGCGGCCGCATAACTGCCGAGCACATTATACGCAACGAGCGCGCTGCCTTGGGCGACGGCATCAATCATATCAGATGAACAGCAGGACAATTTCGCCTTCGCCTGCCCCATCACTTCGGTCAAGCGCCAATAGGCCTCTGAGCTGCGGGCATCTTGCGTGGCAAACAAATAGCCCAGCCCCGATTGGCGCAAATCATACGTAATCACGCGGCCGGCAAAATCATCTGGGTGCGCGCGCATCACGGCGATCAATTCTTGGCGCGAGCGGGGCACAGCGCGCGCTTCAAAATATGAGCGTGACAGCACAATCGCCGCCGGCTCTTGGGTAAAAGCAAACAAATGATCGCGCCACGTGGCCCACGATGGCAACGCCCCTGTGGCCACAGATTGATAGGACTGTGCATAGCCGTCATTGACGAGCTTCATCTGCAAATCCATCGCACTGGAAATCGCAACATCAAAGGCCGCGCCTTGTTCAATCGCCCGCTTGACCTGCGACGAGCTGGCGACTGTATACTCAATCCCAAGGTTTGGATGCTGCGTCATAAACTCTGTGATCACGGGCGCAAAGAGATCGATATCAACCGTTGAAATCACCGCAATGCGCGCGGATGCATCCGCAGGACCAAATCGCTCAAACGCCTCAATCTCGAACGCCGCACCGCGCAGTGCGCTCAGTGCCACGCCCAAAATCAAACAGGCGGAAAATGCAAAGTGACGCATGCGCCCGCTCCTTTTTTATTGTCCAAGCTCAGACGCCCCCCATGGGCGATCATCACCTCTTGGACAATCGTGAGCCCCAAACCAGAGCCGATCACCCCCTCACTGCCGCGCCCGCGTGCAAAACGGTCGATCATTTGGGATTGCTCGGCGCTGTCGAACCCCGCGCCATAATCTACAACGTTCACCCGTGCCCCTTGGTCGGTTTCCCGTACGCTGAGGTGAACATCCGTCTCAATAGGGGCGTATTTGATTGCGTTATCCAGCACATTGCTCAGGGCATTATGCAGCAAAATCGCATCTGCGCGCACGATCACCGGCCCCGTCGTAAAGACAGTGATTTGAATATCGCGTAACATTGCCACAGGTTCCAACCGCTCCACCACATCATGAACAAGATGCGTTAGATCAAGATCTTGTTGAGCCAAATGATCGGTCCGCAAGCTGACCATCGCATGATCCAAGATTTGCCCTGCTGCGCGGCTGCTTTGATCAATCGCGCGGATCATATGCCTTAGGCGCTGTTTGTTTTCGTCTTTGGACACATGGCGCAAGGCCACCTCGGCTTGGGATCGTACGGTGGCCAAAGGGGTGCGGATGCGATGGGCGGCCTCTGTGATGAAATCTTCTGACCGCTGAAGCGAGCGTGTCAATCGCCCCATAAATCCATTAAGCGCATGCACCAATGGCACCATTTCGCGCGGCACAGGCGCGCCCACAGGGCGCAGATCCGTCGGCCCACGCCGCGCCACCGAAGCCGTCAGGCGATTGATCGGCTCAACCGCCAGTGCCGACACGCCATACCCCAAAGCACCCAGCAAAATCGCCATCATCACCCCCACCATCCCCGCGCGCAACGACATGCGCCGCAGCAATGCCGCCTGTGCCGTCCGCGTTTGGGCAACGATAACGGTGATCACATGCGAAGTTGCGCCAATCACGACCGTGCGCGAGACCGTGCCAACCCGCGTCTCTTCGCCGCGATACGGCACTGTGACAAAGCGCGCGGCGGCTTGCGCCGGCGCGGGGCGGGGTAAATCGTCGTAGCCGGTGATAAACTGGTCGTCTTGAAGCACGGCATAAAAGACGCGCTCATCGCTGATCGTGCCGAGCATTGTAAAGGCAGAGACAGGAATATCGATATCGATCTGACCCTCTCGCCCGCGGATATTCTCCAAAATGGCAGTGGCCGAAGCGGCGATAATTTCGTCTTGGCTTTCTTCGATGACTGTCGCGGAAAATTCACGCAACAACATAAAAATCACAAGGCTCAGTCCAAATGTCCCAAGCAACAAAACCGCCAATAGACGATACAGGATGGATCCCTTTTGATGGACTGCAGGGGTCATGTGCACACCAATTTATAGCCAAGACCGCGTTCGGTTTTGATGTGCACCCCAGTGCCCTCTAGATGCTTGCGCAAGCGGCCAACATACACTTCGATCGCGTTTTCGGTGACTTCGGTGTCTAGGGAAAACAACCTATCCACTAAATGAGATTTTGAAAAAATCTGTTGAGGGGCGGCCGCAAAGACTTCGAACAAACGCAACTCGCGATTGCGCAACTGCACGCGGCGCGCGTCAGATGTCAGCGTGCCTGCCACGGGGTCAAAGGCGACATCCGACAAAGTGATGACATTTTGAGCCGCCCCTCCGATTCGGCGCACAACAGCACGGCAGCGCGCGTTCAGCTCGGTAAAGTCAAAAGGTTTGGTTAAATAATCATCCGCCCCCAGATCAAGCAAAGACACGCGATCAGAGACCTCTGAGCGCGCCGTTAAAACGATCACTGGCGTTTTTTGTGACGTTGCCCGCAAAGAGGCTAACACGTCACGCCCATCGCCATCAGGCAGCATTACATCCAGCAAGATCAGGTCATACGACTCTGTTTTTAAATATGAAAACGCGTCAGACACACTGGCCGCATGATCCACACCATGCCCATCAAGCGATAGATGCTCTTTGACCGCTTGGGCCAAATCGAGATGATCTTCGACGAGTAGAAATCGCATGTACAGTCCCTCGCATGCTCACACCACGCTTTACCACACTTAGGGCGTATAACCTTGTAGTGTCAGGTTCTTGTCAGGTTTCACCCGCACCAACATCGCGCAAGTGGCAAGAAATGTCACCGTCAAAGGGAGGATACTATGACGAAATTTTCAATGGGCCGACGCGCCCTACTCGCTGCAACAGTGGCCGTCAGCATGGCCGGATCGGCCTTTGCCGGTGGACATCAAGTTGTCGAGAGCATTCACTTTATCATTCCAGGTGGCGCCGGTGGCGGCTGGGATGGCACAGCACGCGGCACAGGCGAAGCGCTGACGGGCGCGGGCCTTGTTGGCAGCGCCTCGTATGAGAACATGTCAGGCGGCGGCGGCGGCAAGGCGATCGGCTATCTGATCGAAAACGCAGAGAGCAATCATGGCTCTTTGATGGTCAACTCGACACCGATTGTCATTCGCTCGCTCACAGGCGTGTTCCCGCACAACTTCCGTGATCTGACACTTGTGGCCGGCACGATTGGTGATTACGCGGCAATGGTCGTGGGCAAAGACAGCCCAATCAACTCCATGACAGATTTGGTTGCAGCCTACCAAGCGGACCCACGCGGCACCGCGATTGGCGGCGGCTCGGTCCCGGGCGGCATGGATCACCTCGTTGCGGCGATGGCGATGCAAGCGGCAGGCGAAGATCCAACAGCTGTGAAATACATCCCCTATGATGCAGGCGGCAAAGCCATGGCGGCGTTGCTCTCGGGCGAAATCCAAGCTCTGTCCACAGGTTTCTCCGAAGCGGTCGCTTTGGCAGAGGCGGGCGAAGTGAAGATTATCGGCGTCACAGCTGACGACCGTGTGCCTGCCTATGCAGACGCGCCAACGATGAAAGAGCAAGGCATCGACACAAGCTTTGTCAACTGGCGCGGGTTCTTTGCGGCCCCTGGTCTGCCTGCGGACAAACTTGCGGCCTATCAAGACGCGATTGCCAAAATGTATGACACCCCAGAGTGGGAAGCCGTGCGCGCGCGCAACGGTTGGGTCAACATTCACAACTCTGGCGACGATTTTGCAGCCTTCTTGGAAAACCAAGAAAAAGTCATCGCTGATTTGATGAAGCAGTTGGGCTTTCTCTAAGTCATAACACTGATGGCGCGTCCGGCACAGGTGTTGGGCGCGTCTCATTTTTTTAAGGATATGACCATGGCGCTTGATCGGTGGATAGCATTGGCTATCCTGTCAATCTCATTGATTTATGGCTACACGGCGTTTTTTACGATGGATGCGCTGCTACCGCCCTTCATGAAATTTAATCCAGTTTGGCCCAGCACCTTTCCCAAAGTACTCTCTGTGTTGGCTGTTGTGACGTCTTTAGTGATCGTTTTGGGCATTGAAAAGGCCCCGCCAAGCGACAAAACGCCCGACATCGATTACCGCCGCCTAGGAGAGTATCATCTGATCCCAGCGCTGGCGCTCTTGGCGATGATGGTGGCCTATGCATTGTTGCTGCGTCCCTTGGGGTTTTTGGCCTCAACATTTCTATTTCTCTCACTCTCATCGCTGATCCTAGGGGAGCGGCGCTATGTGATTATTGTTCTGGCCAGTTCGATTGCCGCGGGCGGCATTTGGTATTTGGTCGAACAGGTTTTGGGCATTTTCTTGCGCCCTTGGCCCCTATTTATCGTTGGAGGCTGACATGCTTGAAGGTTTTTTAATGGGCCTATCGGCGGCCTTTTCGCTGACCAATATCTTAATGGTGATCGCAGGGTGTTTGATCGGTACGTTTATCGGCATGCTGCCCGGCCTTGGCCCCATGTCGATCATCGCGATCATGATCCCCGTGGCCATTACCTTGGGCGACCCCTCAGCGGCCCTTATTCTATTGGCGGGCGTCTATTACGGCGCGATTTTTGGCGGCTCGACCTCGTCTATTTTGCTCAATGCGCCGGGGGTGGCCGGCACGGTCGCCAGTAGTTTTGACGGCTATCCAATGGCCCGCAAAGGCCAAGCCGGCAAAGCGCTGACCATTGCGGCGATTTCGTCATTTGCGGGCGGCACAATCGGTGCGCTGCTGCTCATGATATTTGCCCCCATGCTGTCATCCGTGGCGCTCTTGTTTCATTCTGCTGAATATTTTGCCCTGATGGTTGTCGGCCTTTCTGCCATTGCGGCCTTTGCCGGCACCGGTAATGTGGCTAAGGCTGTGCTCATGACACTGCTTGGGTTGATCATGGCGACGGTGGGCGAAGGCGCCTTGTTTAATATGCCGCGATTTACCATGGGCCTGATGGATTTGCAGTCTGGCTTTAGCTTTATCACTTTGGCGATGGCGATGTTTGCCTTGCCCGAGGCAATTTTTCTCGTTCTCAACCCATCGCGCGTGGCCCAAGATAAGTCCCAAGGTGAGATCAAAGATCTACGCATCACCAGAGCCGAGGCGCGTGCCATTGCCCCAGTGATTGGCCGCCAATCACTCCAAGGGTTTTTCATTGGCGTCCTGCCCGGGGCCGGCGCGACGATCGCCTCATTTCTGGGATACGCCGTGGAACGCAACATCGCCACCAAAGACGAACAGGCCGAGTTTGGCAAAGGCTCGATCAAAGGGCTCGCAGCCCCTGAGACGGCTAATAACGCCGCCTGCACGGGGTCATTTGTGCCATTGCTGACATTGGGGATCCCTGGCTCGGGCACAACGGCCATTCTATTGGGCGCGTTGATTGCGCTCAATGTCACGCCAGGTCCGCGGTTAATGATCGATAACCCTCAGATTTTCTGGGCCGTGATCATTTCAATGTATATCGGGAACTTAGTGCTGTTGGTGCTCAACCTTCCTTTGATCCCTTATATCGCGAAAATTCTGACGATCCCGCGGAGCTTTTTGATCCCGTTTATTTTGTTCTTCACCCTCATGGGCAGCTATATCGGACAAAACAACGCGACAGAGCTGTTGATCCTTGTCGGATTTGGCGTGGCGGCGACTATCTTGCGATTTGCCGACTATCCGCTCGCGCCCTTGCTGATTGGGTTCATTTTGGGCCGCATGCTAGAGGATAATTTCTCGCGCTCCATGCAGCTCTATGATGGGTTGGGCTTTATCTTAGAGCGGCCGATGACCGTGGGGCTTTTGGTGATTGCCGTGCTACTTGTTGTCGTGCCCTCTTATCGCGCACGGCGCGCCAGAGCCCGCAGCGCAGGGATTGCCGATGGCGATTAAGCCGCTTAGTGGGATCCGCGTGCTCGATCTAACCAATGTGCTCGCGGGTCCGTTTTGCTGTCACCAACTGGCGCATATGGGCGCCGATGTTATCAAGGTCGAAGCGCCACATCGCGGGGATCTGGCACGCAATCTCGGGGCGGATGCCGCGCTGAATGCCAAGCGCATGGGCGTATCGTTCCTAGCGCAAAACGCTGGCAAAAAATCCGTCACTGTGAACTTAAAATCTCCGCAAGGCAAAGCTCTGTTCAAACGTCTTGTGGCCACGGCAGATGTCGTTGTTGAAAATTTCCGCCCCTCGGTGATGGCGCGGCTTGGCCTTGAGTATGACATCCTCAAAGACGTGCAACCTACGCTGATTTACTGCGCGATCTCTGGCTTTGGTCAAGATGGGCCATGGGTGGATCGCCCCGCCTATGATCAAATCATTCAAGGCGCGGCAGGGGTCATGTCGATCACCGGCGATGCGCAGAGCGCGCCACTGCGCACGGGATATCCTGTGGCGGACACGATGGGTGGAATGACGGCGGCTTTTGCGATTTGTGCTGCACTCAATGCGCGCCCGCGCGGGGCATTTTTGGATGTATCCATGATGGAAGCCGTGATGGCCAGCATGGGCTGGGTGATCTCGAATTTTGCCATCGCAGGTCAAGCGCCCTGCCCCAATGGCAATGAAAATCCGACCTCGGCCCCCTCTGGCACATTTGACACGCTAGATCGCCCCCTCAACATCGCGGCCAATAAAGATGAGCAATGGGTCGCATTATGCGCACATCTTGGCCTAAGCGCGCTGTGCGACGATCCGCTGTATCACACGCGCGAGGCGCGCAAAGCCAACCGGCTTGCCTTAAAGGCCGAGCTAGAAAGCGTGCTGCGCACTCAGCCCGCGGCACAATGGGAAGACGAGCTGAACGCCATAGGCGTACCGGCGGGCGCCGTGCTCAGCGTTCAAGATGCCCTCGCCCATCCGCAGATTTCACAGCGCGGCTTTATGGCGCATTTCGCCGATGTGCCAGGCGTCGGCCGCGACATCGAGCTGGTCAGCACTGGGATCAAATTCAACGGCGCGCCTTTGTCCGTGGACACCCCGCCGCCGCAACTGGACCAAGATGCCACGTCCGTCTGGGGCGCGCTCGGGCTAAGTGCGGAAGAAATTCAAGAGTATAAATCAATAGGTGCCCTATGAGTGATGTTGCCGATTGGTGGACAACCGCCATTATCGATATGGAGCCGGGGAAAATCGATTTGCGCGGCCATCCCATTCAAAGTTTAATTGGCACGCTCAGCTTTGCGCAAATGGTCTGGTTGATGACCCGTGGTGATCTGCCCACGGATGGCCAAAGCGTTCTGTTTGAGGCGGCGCTTGTCTCGGCGGTCGATCATGGCCCGCAGGCCCCATCGATTGCCGCGGCGCGCATGGCGGTGACCTGCGGCCTGCCGCTCAATAACGCGATGGCGACAGGGGTTAATATGCTGGGCGATGTGCATGGCGGCGCAGGCGAACAAGCGATCGAGCTTTATCACATCATCGCAGAGCTTGATCACAGCGGCATTGAGATGCCCCACGCCATCGCCCAAGGGATTGCACAGTGGCAACAGACACGCTCGCCCTATCTGCCTGGGTTTGGTCATAGGTTCCACAAACCTGTTGATCCACGCGCCCCGCGATTGATGCAGCTTGTGCAGGAGGCCGCACAAGCGGGCGTCATCCACGGTACATTTCGCGAGATTGCATTGGGTGTTGAGGCGCATCTCAGCGCTACCAAAAAGCGGCCCATCCCCATGAATATAGATGGGGCCACAGCAGTGATCTACGCCGAGCTGGGCTTTGCCCCGCCATTGGCACGCGGGCTGTTTTGTATATCGCGCTCGGTTGGCATCTTGGCCCATGCATGGGAACAACAACAGCAAGGCGGCCGAAACAAAGGCCCGACACCGCCTCAGTACCGCTGGACATACGTGCCCAATGCAGCGCCCGAGGGTCACGAGTAGAGATCTCAGATACCGATCGCGCCGCAAATTCGGTGAAGTGTTTCATACTCATCGGCGCTAAGCACTGCAGAGGTCAGGGCCTCATAGGCAAACGCGGGCATCGGAGTGATATGCGCTTTGGGATGCTGGGTGACGTGTACTTCTAACGCCTCGGCGATGCACACGGGTCGGCCGGCCTGTAGCATCGTTTGATGGATATGAAACCGCTGCGCATCGACGCCCAAAACGCGCGTCTGCACGACAAGATCCGCCCCCTCATGCACTTCTTTAAGGAACTTGCGGTGATCTTCGACAACATAGATCGTCGCCCCTGTGCGATCTCGATAGGCTTGATCAAAGCCGACGGCATCTTGGACGTGATCCACTGCGTAGGAAAAGACCAACCCGTAGTAGGCATCTTGCATATGCCCGTTGTAATCAATCCACTCGGGCCGCACACGATCGTGATACTCAAACACGCCCCCCATGTCAGAGCTCCATGCGGTAAAATCGATTTGCGGTGGCGAAAAATACATCCGCTTGCGCCGCCTCGGGGATGATTGCGCGATACGCCTCGGCCAAGGTCGCGTAATCGGAATAGAGCAAATCAACAGGGAAATTTGAGCCAAACATCACCCGTTGCGCCCCAAAGAGATCAAGGCAAATATCTACAATCGGGCGCATACTCTCAATGCTCCAATCATGGTCAAACATCCCCAAACCAGAAAGCTTGCAGGTGACATTGGGCAGATCGGCTAATCGCTTCAAATTCGAGGCCCAAATACCGATATGCGCCATCTCGCGATTTTGCGGACTGCCCGCGTGACATAGGGCGAATTGCGTGTTGGGGCACTCTTGGATCAGCTCTGCCATCGCGGGGATCAACGCAGGCGTCAATTGCACATCAAACGACAGGCCCCGCTCTCCCAAAGCGGCCAGATGCGCCCGAAACATGGGATCGCTGATCAATGCATTGGTGCCATTGCGCGCGTCCTCGCCCGCGGCACGGCCAACAATCTGGCGCACCCCGCGCACAGAAGGCAGACGGCTCAGCCGGTCCAACTGCGCGCCGGCATCTGGGGCGGAGAGATCGGCAAAACTAACTTGCACCATCGACCAATCGGGATGGGCCTGCGCCTGTGCATCGATCCACGCGGCCTCGGCCCAGCCGTCCTGCGCACCCACTTGAACATGGACGGATCCAACGCCGCCTTGCGCGCGGACATCACCGCAGAACTCATCCATCAGGTAATTGCGTTGGATCGGCGTCGGATCACCAAAGAACCGCTCTACCCCCGTTTCCATCAACCAAGGATACTCAACGGCATTGAGATCCCAAAGGTGATGATGGGCATCAATCCAACTCATGTGCGCGGCACCTGTTGCATCCGCTCTAAAATATCCACGCCCAGCCCCTTCCAAAAATGCAAGACATCCATGAAAATCCAGTTTTCCGCCAATTTATCCCCATCGCGGCGGTACATGTCAATCACGCGCATTTCGCCGCGCCCCTCCGAGGCCGGCATCCCCATAAAGCCGCCGTCATGCCGGGCTGTGAAATTCGGCCACCCGAAAAAGCCGCCATAGGCACCTTCGGCAAGGCGGCAAATGTGCTGCGTTTTTGACCGATCGGAAAAGGCCGCGCGAAATGGGCCAGAATGCTGTTTGGCGTAACGCTCGATCGTGTAGCTCGAGCCGATCCCCGCTGGCCCCCACCACAGCATGTCATCATGCCATGTGCGGGCCAGTTCCTCCTCTAGCGGCAGACCCGATTGCCATGTGCCCAAATCGTTGATCATCGCATCGATCACCGCCCATGTCTGATCCCCCTCGTGGCGCGCGCGCGCCTGATACATCAGGCCATCATGGGTCAGTGGCCCCGGTTGAACCAAATGAGCCCCTGTTTGCGGCGCAAAGGGCATCAGCCCCGCTTGGATCATCACATGGGGGATATCAAAATACATCGCCGTCTCAACAATTCGGTCGCCCTCGACACGGTGAAATTCGCAATATCGTAGCATCGTCAGCTTGCCCGTTGGCGCGATCCCCAACCATGGCGCATCAAAGAGCCCCATCAGATGGCCCATTGAAACAACCCAGACATCGTCCTCTTGGCCTTGGACACGATTGTGCCCCGCCATGAAAATATCCATACGCCGCTGGATCCGCGTCAACGAGGTCAAAAGCGGTTGCCAAAACTGCGCCACGACGGCATTGGGGTCGCGAATCTCGTTAAAGGGATGAAACCCGCGCCACAGCGCATCAGGGGCGACATAGCGCGCAAACGCAGCGCTGGGATCATCAAAGAGCTGATCATAAAATGCGCGCACTAATGTTTTTTGTGCTGAAAAATCAAACATATGTCTCACTCACCCTGCCAGTTTTGCATACGCATTCAAAAAAGAGTTGCCAAAACTTTACCGATAAGTCTAGTGTTTTTGCAAACGTATGCAAATCAATTCACGACTTGGCACGGAGGCCTGTCACATGGCAGAAATACAACTGCGAAATGTCTCAAAACGGTGGGGCAATTTTGTCGGTGTTGATAAATTTGATCTGACCATCGCGGATCGTGAATTTTTGGTTCTGCTTGGCCCGTCGGGCTGCGGCAAAACCACGACGATGCGGATGATCGCAGGGCTCGAAGAGCCAACCGAAGGCGAGATTATCATTGATGGCAAAGTCATCAACGACCTTGAACCCAAGGACCGCGATGTCGCCATGGTGTTTCAAAGCTATGCCCTCTATCCCAATAAAAACGTCTACGAAAACATCCGCTTTCCTCTCAAAGTGCGCGGCATTGATCCTAAGACACACGATGAAAAAGTGCGCCGCGCCTCGGCCATGGTCGAGCTGGATGAATTTTTACATCGCAAACCCGCCGAATTGTCCGGTGGTCAGCGTCAGCGCGTAGCCCTTGCCCGTGCCATTGTGCGCGAGCCGAACGCGTTTTTAATGGATGAGCCTTTGTCGAACTTAGATGCGAAATTACGCGTCTCGACGCGGGCGCAGATCAAGAACCTCTCTCACGAGCTTAATGTCACCACGGTCTATGTCACCCATGACCAGATCGAGGCGATGACCCTCGCCGACCGCGTGGTCGTTATGGAAAAGGGCGTTGTTCAACAAGTGGGCAGCCCGACTGAAATTTATGACCGTCCGGCAAATACCTTTGTTGCGGGGTTTATCGGATCGCCCGCGATGAACTTAATGGAAGGGACGGCCGCAGCGGGCGTCTTTACATGCACGGATGCCGTATCCATCCCCGCGGCGCGCGCCGTTGATGGGGCGATCACCTTGGGGTTTCGGGCCGAGGACGCGCAGGTCGTTGAGACGGGCGGTCACATTAACGCGCCGATCTACACGCTCGAGTTATTGGGCGATGCGACGATGGTCACGGTCAAAATCGCGGGGCGCTTAATCTCGGTACGTGCTGATAAAAATTATCGGGCGGCGATTGGCGATATGGTGTCAATCGCGGTCCCTGACGAAATTTGCCATCTGTTTGATCGCCAAACAGGTGCGCGGATCGAAGCCTAAGGCTTTGGCAATCGGCCCTTGGGCCAAGACAACAGTGCGCGGTTGCAAGGCGCACTGAATACATAAACAGGGAGACACTTGATGTTCTTACGTAAACTTATCCTCGCCAGTGGCCTGTCCATCACAGCTGGGACAGCCGCACTCGCATGTGACGTCGGTGCACGAGTTAGCATCGTCGGAAACGAATTTCCAGCCATCCAAACTGTGGGCGCCGAAGCGGCCGCTTGCTCGGGTGCAGAGGTCAAAACCAACCTGACGGCTGACCACCAAAAGATCAACTTGCCAGGCATGCAAGGCAATCCAGCGGAATACACATCCGCGATTGTTGCCAACTCTTCAATTGTTGCGTTGATGAACGAAGACGTGATCCGCCCCTTGGATGATCTCGTGGCCAAACATGGCAGCAGCCTGAAGAAAAACCAACTGATCACCATTGATGGCAAAGTGATGGCCGTCGCCTTTATGGCCAATGCACAGCATTTGGTCTATCGCGCCGACGTGCTCGAGGCTGCTGGCCTCACGCCGCCAAAAACCTACGAAGAGATGCTCTCAGCCGCGCAAACCATTCGCGACAAAGGCCTGATGCAAAACCCAGTGGGCGGCGCCTACATGGCGGGTTGGAACCTGGCCCAAGAGTTCAACAACATGTACCTTGGCATGGGCGGTGCGTTCTTCAAAGCCGGCACAGCCGAGCCGAGCATTAACTCAGAAGCGGGCGTCAAAACACTTGAGATGATGAAAGCCTTGTCAGAGTATATGAACCCCGACTTCCTCACACATGACAGCAATGCCACAAACGCCGAATTCCGTGCAGGCAATGTCGCGCTGATGAACATGTGGGGCAGCCGCGCTGCAACACTTGTCGATGCCGAGGGCGTGCCACAAGAAGTGGTCGATGGCTTTGCAATCGATGGCCCGATGACTGTAGGCGGGGGATCAACACCTGCGTCAACACTGTGGTGGGACGGCTGGACCGTTGCCAAGAATATCTCGGACGCCGAAGCAGAGGCTACGTTTATCGCCATGATGAACGGCATTCGCCCAGAGTTGATGGCAAGCGAAGAGATCCGCACACAGGCTGTTTGGCTCATCGATGGCTATACGCCAACGGATGCCGCCAAAGGTGTTTTTGCCGCTGCGCAACAGAACACAATTCCCTATCCAATGCTGCCCTTCATGGGCTTAATGCACACAGCACTGGGCGCAGAATTGTCTGACTTTATGCAAGGCAAAGAAAGCGCCGAGCAAGCTCTGGCTGATGTCGAGGCCGCATACCGCGCCGCAGCCAAAGAAAAAGGCTTCCTCTAAGTACCAACGCAGGTGGCCAGATCCGCTCTGGCCACCTGCCCGGTGCACGATTGCCATTCATCTGATATCATGTCTTTGATCATAGGATCCTCATGAAACATAGAACGTTTTTTTGGTTCTTTTTACCAACTGGGCTTGCGATGCTATTATTCATCGCATTGCCGATTGTGTCAGTTGTGTTGCAATCCTTATTCACCCCGCACGAAGCGGTTTTTGTGACCGTCGAGAGTTGCACGCCCTTTGCATGCACCCAAGAAACCACCATTGACCATAGCGCGACCGAGGCGCTGCGCGAAGCGGCGCCGATGGGGCGATTTGCCGGTCTTGATATCTATTTTGATCGTGGGCATTTGGCCGTCGCAGAAGTCGGCGCCTTGTGGCGCGATAGCCCAAGCTGGGCGCATTTCTTTGATCGGCTTGGCAATTTACCCTTTTATCGCGCCATGGGATTTACCCTGACCTACACGTTTGTCGTGACCCCGCTCTTGATCATCCTTGGCTTGATGATTGCGCTGGCGGTCAATGCATTGCACCGCAAACTCAAGGGGTTGGTCATTTTCTTTTCACTCTTGCCAATGATTGTGCCGCCTCTTGTTGGGTCGCTTGTCCTCTTTTGGATGCTCGACAGTCGCGGGATTTTAGGCTCGTTTTTGCAATGGCTTGCCGATGACCCTGACCTGTCGCTCAAGGCGTCGACGGGGCTAACGTGGATCATGCTCATTGTGTATGGCGTATGGCATTCGGCGCCCTTTGCCTTTGTCGTCTTTTATGCGGGGCTTCAGACCCTGCCCCAAGACCAGATCGAGGCGGCGCGCATTGATGGGGCCAGCCGCTGGCAACAGGTGATGCATGTCATTGTGCCGCATTTGATGCCTTTGGTGACATTCGTCGCGCTGATACAATTGATGGATAACTTCCGCGTCTTTGAGCCGATTGTCGGCTTCAACGCAGAGGCACATGCGACATCCTTGTCGTGGATTATTTTCAACGATTTGGGCGGCGAGACACAGCAATTGTCAGCAGCCTCAGCGACCTCTGTGATGACCATCATCGGCGTTTCGATTTTACTCACCCCCGTCTTGATCCGAACATGGCGCGATTTCAAAGGAAAATCTCATGCATAACGCCATTCACAAACGTCCCTTGGGCCTGCGCCTGATGGCGAACGGGTTTGTTCTAATGTGGCTCGTGGCGGCGGCCTTTCCATTTATTTGGACGCTCTGGGGCAGCTTTAAGGTCGAGCTGGATTTCTTTTCCATCGCGGATTGGACAAATGCGATTTTCGGGCGCAACACCCAAGAGACCTATGGCAGCCCCTTCACCAGCACGGGATATTACGGCGCTTGGATCCAAGAGGAGTTTTGGCGCGCCTTTATCAACACGACGATCGTGTGCTTTTGCGTGGTGTGCACTTCTTTGACCATCGGCACGTTGGGCGGCTATGCGCTGTCACGCTCTGGATTTCGCTATGTGTTTTGGCTGTTGCTGGCGGCGCTGATTTTCCGCGCCATGCCGCCGATCACATTGGTGGCCGGCTATATGCTGCCGTTCTTTGAGTGGAACGTATGGGGCATTTTGCCGACGACGATCATTGTCCTCGTGGCGATCAATCAGCCCTTTACCCTATGGATGCTACACTCCTTTTTCCAAAGCATTCCCAAGGAATTGGACGAGAGTGCCAAGGTCGATGGCTGCACGCAGTTCCAAGCCTTTCGCCATGTTATCATTCCTGTGATGTGGCCTGGGGTCATCACGACGGGCCTGTTTAGTTTTCTGCTGGCCTATAATGATTTTGCAGTGACCTCGATGCTCTTGAGCGAGGATAATCGCACAATGGTTCCCGAAATTGCAGCCTTTTTGGGCACAACATACACAGAAGGAAACGTCATGTTTGCAGTGGCTTCAGTCGTCTCGGCCACGGCGCCGCTCTTTGTGCTCGTCCTGTTTTTTCAGCGGCAGATCGTCAGCGGCCTGACCGCAGGGGCCGTCAAAGGATGAAGGGCGCCAGACCAGAGCAAGCGGCCCTGACCCGCGACACAGACCTGAGTAAAACCGACGCCACCCGCGCGGTGATTGAGGGCATGGTCGACGGGCTCAATGATCACCGCATTGATGATATCGGCGCGTTTTTCGCCCAAAGCTTTCGCTGGATGGGCAATTTTGGCTGCGGCACAAAAAATGGTCTGCAAGAGTTCCAAGACAATTGGCAACGCCCCTTTCAAGCGGCATTTTCAGATAAAGTCTGCATTGATGAGGCGCGGCTTTATATGGGCGAATGGGCCGCGGCCTTTGGCCGGCAGGAGGCCGTGCATTCAGGTGAATTCATGGGAGTTGCCCCAACCGGCAAGACCGTTGAAATCCGCTATATGGATTTTTGGAAAGTCGAAGACGGCAAAATCACCGACAATTATGTGATGGTCGATTTTCCGCATGTGCTCTCGCAATTAGGGGTGGATGTCTTTGGCGGTGAGGGCTGGGAGGCCTATGACCGCGGCACAAAAACGCCCCCGACACCAACTCAAAAGGACGCGTAACGATGGCTGTTGAATACCTAAAGACTCGCAAATCCGCCGAAGAAATCCGCGACGATGACGCAAAAACACGCGCAGTGGTCGAGGAAACCCTTGCCGACATCGAAGAACGCGGCGATGACGCCGTTCGCGATCTGAGCCAGAAATTTGACGGCTATGCCCCGCACAGCTTTCGCCTAAGCCCCAGCGAAATCGAAGCGGCCATGCAAAAGGTCAGCGCGCGCGACATGGACGATATCAAATTCGCCCAAACGCAAATCCGCCGCTTTGCCCAAGAGCAGCGCGCCTCGATGACAGATATCGAAGTTGAAACAATGCCGGGCGTCATTTTGGGCCATAAAAATATCCCTGTGCAATCCGTGGGCTGTTATGTGCCTGGCGGGAAATTCCCAATGGTAGCCTCTGCGCATATGTCCGTGCTGACCGCCTCTGTGGCGGGTGTGCCGCGGATCATCGCCTCGGCCCCGCCCGTGAACGGTGCACCGCATCCGGCGATTGTGGCGGCGATGCATATGGGCGGCGCGCATGAAATCTATGTTCTGGGCGGCATCCAAGCGGTGGGCGCGATGGCCATTGGCACGCAAACGATTGAGCCTGTGCATATGCTTGTGGGCCCTGGAAATGCCTTTGTCGCCGAGGCGAAGCGCCAGCTTTATGGACGCGTGGGCATTGATCTGTTTGCAGGGCCAACTGAAACGATGGTGATCGCCGATGACACCGTGGACGCAGAGCTGTGTGCCACTGACCTCTTAGGTCAGGCTGAGCACGGCTATAATTCCCCTGCGGCGATGATCACCAATAGCCGCAAATTAGCCGAGGCGACATTGGCTGAGATTGACCGCCTGCTTGAGATCATCCCAACCGCTGATACTGCCGCCGCCAGTTGGCGCGATTACGGCGATATGATCGTGTGTGACAACCATGCGCAGATGCTCGATGTGGCCAATGACATGGCCTATGAACATGTCCAAGTGATGACCGATCGCGATGAGTGGTACCTTGAGAATATGCATTCTTATGGTGCGCTGTTCCTTGGTCCGCGCACGAATGTGGCCAATGGTGATAAGGTGATCGGCACCAACCATACTTTGCCCACGAAAAAAGCAGGGCGCTATACGGGCGGCCTATGGGTTGGGAAGTTTCTCAAGACCCACTCCTATCAAAAAATCACAACCGACGAGGCCGCGACATTGGTCGGAGAGTATGGCTCGCGCCTTTGTATGCTTGAGGGGTTTGTCGGCCATGCAGAACAGTGTAACGTGCGCGTACGCCGCTATGGCGGAAAAAATGTCCCCTATGGAGAAGCCGCAGAATGATCAAAGTTTATGGAAGAGCCACCTCAGTCAACGTCCAGGCGGTGATGTGGTGCATCACAGAGCTGGGGCTAGAGCATGAACGTGAGGACGTCGGCGGCGCCTATGGGGGGACAGATACCCCAGAGTTTTTGGCCAAGAACCCAATGGGCCTGATCCCTGTGATCGAAGATGGGGCTGTGACCCTCTTTGAAACACCCACGATCCTGCGCTATGTGATACGCAGATATGGCACGCACCCTGCCGATCCTGCGGCAGCCGCGCAGCTAGAACTCTGGGCCGATTGGACACGGTCGCATTTTTACAAACCCATGACCTATGGCGTCTTTTGGCAATTGATCCGCACACCAAAGAACGAGCGGAACCATGCGCAATTTGACAAAGATCGCCAAGAGATCAACGCCCTCACGCACACGATCGGCGCACAGATGCAAGGCCCGTATATCAATGGGGATACGCTCAGCATCGCGGATTTTGCCTTTGGCACGTTGCTTCATCGCTATTTCGAGCTGGAGTTTGAGCGCGACGCCCACCCCGCCGTCACCGCATATTACGAGGCGCTGAGACAGCGGCCGGCCTATCGGGCCCATGTCATGAAGGATCCCAATGACCTCAAAGTCGAGGGTGCATGAACGACCCGCACTCTGAGCATAAGTCGCGCATCGCGCCATTGCGCCGCGCCCTTTATAATTTTGAGGGCGCGCAAGTTGCGCTTGCGCTCAGAGATCTCTTTGCACCTGATGCCCAATGCCACATCTGCCATCCCTTTGGCACGATTGAGGGGCCTGAGGCGCTTTATGATATGCTCTATGCTCCGTTGTGCGCGGCGCTCCCTGATCTAGAGTTTCGCGACGCCATTGTCATGGCGGGCCTTGATGATCATGGGCATCACTGGGTCGGGTGCAGCGGTCATATCATGGGCACCTTCAGCGCGCCTTGGCTCGATATTCCTGCAACGGGGCATGTGATCCACATGCGCTATCACGAGTTTTACCGATTTAAAGAGGGTCGCGTCGTCGAAGTCCAAGCGATTTGGGACATTCCAGAACTCATGATGCAAGCCCGCGCATGGCCCATGGTGCCGTCCCTTGGGCGCGAGATGTGCGTGCCCTGCCCTGCGCCGCAAAATGGCCATGTGCCCCCGCCATGGGATGCCGAGCACGCTGAGGCCAGCAAGCGCCATATCACCGCGATGTTGCATCACATGATTAAATTTCCCGGCCAAGGCGGCCCAGAGGTGATGGAAATGCCGCGATTTTGGCATCCTAAAATGAATTGGTACGGGCCCGCAGGCATTGGCACCGCGCGCGGCATTTCTGGATTTCGAAAATGGCATCAAACTCCGTTTCTCAATGCAATGCCCGATCGCGGGCAGTTCAATGATCAAATCACCTTTCATTTCTTTGGAGATGGGGATTTCGCCGCCGTCACCGGATGGCCCAATATGATCCAAACGATCACTGGGGATGGGTGGCTTGGCATTGCGCCGGCAGGACAAAGTATATCTTTGCGCAGTTTAGATTTTTGGCGCCTTGAAGAGGGCCTCATTCGGGAAAACTGGGTTTTGATCGATTTGCTCGATATCTATAGCCAAGTCGGGATTGATGTCTTGGCACGCATGCGCGCACTCACCGCGGCAGGGGTGTAACGATCGATGGGCACAGTGCACTCCACAAAAATCACATCGTCCCAAGTGGCCCAGCGCGCCGGCGTCAGCCAATCGGCCGTCAGCCGCGTCTTTACCCCGGGGGCGTCCGTATCGCATAAAACCAAGGAAAAAGTCCTCGAAGCGGCCAAAGACCTCGGCTATCGCCCCAACTCTTTGGCGCGGGCGATGGTGTCGGGGCGCTCGATGATCATTGGGCTGGTCGTGGCCTATTTCGACAATCAATTCTATCCCGAGGCCCTTGAAAAGCTATCAAATTCGTTACAGGCTAAAGGCTATCACGTGCTCATCTTTACCGCGGCGCGCACGGCGGCGGACACGTTGGATCAAGTGATCGACGAAATCTTGGATTACCAAGTGGATGGCATCATCGCCGCCTCCGTGGCCCTGTCGTCAGATCTGTCCGAACGGTGCCGCGCGGCCAATATTCCGATTGTGTTTTTCAACCGCTCGCAAGACGGGCATGATATCTCCGCCGTCACGTCGGACAACTATGCCGGCGGCTCAAAAGTGGCCGCCCATTTGATCGCATGCGGTCATAGATCCATCGGCTATATCGCCGGTTGGGAAGGCGCCTCTACTCAGCGAGATCGCGAAGCAGGGTTTATCGCAGGGCTGCAGGCCCATGGTCTGAGCCTGTATAAACGTGAGGTTGGCAATTTTCGCATGGATCAAGCGCGCGATGCGACGCTACGCATGTTTGCCACTGCGCCGCCCACTGCCGTCTTTGTCGCCAATGATCACATGGCCTTGGCGGTGATGGACTGTTTGCGCTATGATCTTGGGCTGCGCATTCCCAAGGATGTGGCCGTCGTCGGTTACGATGATGTGCCGGCCGCGGCATGGCCGTCGTATAACCTCACGACCGTGCGGCAACCGGCCAACCGCATGGTGGCTGCGGCCATCGACACGCTGTTGGCAAAGATCGACAACCAAGACATCGCCCCCCAACATATACAAATCGACGGTCCTTTGGTGATCCGTCGGTCCACTCAATGTGACGAAGGATAGCGCCATGAAAGGGTTTGACCCAAAGTTTACGGATTTCCCCGACTACATCATCGGCATCACCAAAGAAATTTGGGAAGATCGCGGCATAGCCACGCTTCATCATTATTATGCGCCCGATATTATCGTCCGCTCACCCAGCAGTATCGTGCAGGGCAACCAAGGTGTGATTGCCGCGACAATGGCCACTTTGGCCGAGTTCCCCGACCGGACACTCCTCGGCGAGGATGTGATTTGGAACGGCACGCCAGAGACCGGCATGCTCTCGTCCCATCGCCTGCATTCGACGGCGACCCATGCCAATTCTGGCGTGTATGGTGCGGCGACGGGCAAACAGCTGCGCTATCGGATTATCGCAGATTGCCACGCCCGCGATAATCAAATCGATGACGAATGGCTGATCCGCGATCAAGGGGCGATTGTGCGCCAATTGGGCTGGACCCCGCGCGAGTTTGCCCGCGACTTAATTCAGCGCGAAGGCGGCCCAGATCACTGCGCCCATCCCTTTAACCCCAAAGATGATCTCCAAGGCCCCTATACGGGCACAGGCAATGATAACGAATGGGGCGCGCGCTATGCCGACATCCTCAATCAAATCATGAAGGCAGACTTCTCGGTTATTCCAAATGCATATGATCGGGCCGCCAATCTGGCTTATGCTGGGGGTATTGAGGCTCTTTCCCATGAGGGGGCTGATCAATTCTGGATGGGCCTGCGCGCCTCGTTCCCCAATGCGCGCTTTACCATTCACCATCAGATCGGCCGCTCGGATCCCATGATGCCGCCCCGCGCCGCCCTGCGTTGGAGCCTGACCGGCCTTCATGATGGTTGGGGCAGCTTTGGCGCCCCCACGGGCGCGCCCGTGCATATCATGGGCGCCTCACATGCCGAATTTGGCGCCGTGATCAGCGGACAGCCTAAACTGCGCCGTGAATGGGCGCTCTTTGATGAAACAGCCGTTTGGAAACAGATTTTATTACACACAGGTGAGCTATGACCCCAGATGATATGACCCCGCGAATTGTCCGCTATGGCGATCTCAAGCCGTGCAAAACTGCGTTTATCGATGCGCATACACCAGGCAGTGATCAAAAAGAGAATTTCACAATCATTGGCGGCGGCGTCTCAGAGAGCCCTGACCAACATGTCCATATCACCATCCCGCACGGCTTTAACATCGGCGCGGCGGGTCAGCCCCCCAAATGCCGCAATTCGCTGCATTCGCACCGAACGGCCGAAGTGTTCTTTGTCCTGTCGGGGCGCTGGCGCTTTTTCTGGGGGCAATATGGGGACGCAGGTGAAGTCGTTCTAGACGAGGGCGACATTATCAACATCCCCACTGGCATGTTCCGCGGCTTTGAAAATATTGGCCAAGACTACGGAATGATCATGGCAATCTTGGGCGGGGACGATGCGGGCGGCGGTGTGATTTGGGCCCCTCAAGTGATCAAAGACGCATCCGACCATGGCCTTATCCTTGGGGAAAATGGCGTGCTATACGATAGCAAACAGGGCCAGTCCCTGCCCGTAGGTGTTCGTCCGATGCCAATCATGTCTAACGAAGAGGCCGCAGACTACCCAACGCCCAGCGCCATGCAAGTCGTGGGCGGCTATGTGCGGCGCTATTGGGATCTTGTGGCGATCTCGGACAAAAAACCGATCAAAGTCATCGGCGAACGCGGCGTGATCCGTGACAAACCGGGGTTTGAAGTGGATTTCGTCTCGCGCAAGAGCGCCAGCTCAACGATGCACGCCCATGATCGACCCAGTGTCCTGATGCCTGTCAAAGGACATTGGCGCGTCACATGGGAGGGGGGCGAGACAACATTGGCCCCGGGCGACACGATGTCCGTGCCCGAACACCTCATGCATTGCGCTGTGCCCTCAATGACTGGCGAGGCCGCGCTCTATCACGTCATCGCCACGGACGATCCCGCCGGCGAGACTTGGAAAGGATAAATTATGACGATTAAAACAACTCATGTCGGATCGCTCCCACGCACCCAGGATGTGGTGGATTTCATTTTCGCGCGCGAACAGGGCCAAGACTATGACCAAGCGGCATTTGATGCCGCCATGACCCGCGCGGTCAGTGAAACGGTCAAAAAACAAGTGGACGCCGGCGTAGATATCGTTAGCGATGGCGAGACCTCTAAAATCAGCTACGCCACTTATGTCAAAGATCGCTACACGGGGTTTGGCGGCGACAGCCCGCGCAATGCCCCCGCTGATCTCAAGCAATTTCCGACCTTTCTCAAACGCTTGGCCGAAGATGGGGGCACGCCGAAATATGCCCGCCCCATGTGCGTCGGTGAAGTGAAATCCAAAGGACAGGGCGAGTTAGAAAAAGACATCAACAATCTAAAATCCGCGATGGCCGAACATGGCGCGCAGCGCGGCTTTATGAATGCCGCCTCTCCGGGTGTGATATCGCTATTTTTACAAAATGATTTCTATCCTACGCGCGAGGCCTATCTCGCGGCGCTCGCCGATGCGATGAAGGCAGAGTATGAGACGATCATTGCAGCTGGCCTCGATGTGCAACTCGATTGCCCTGACCTCGCGCTCTCGCGGCACATGCTGTTTAACGATTTGTCGGACGAAGAGTTTATCAAAATCGCCAATTCCCATGTCGAGGCTCTCAATCATGCCCTCAGCGATGTGCCTGCGGACAGAGTGCGCGTGCACATCTGCTGGGGCAATTATGAAGGGCCGCATGTGTGCGATATTCCCATGGCGAAAATGTTTGATACGCTCATGGCGACCAAATCGCGCTATGTTCTATTTGAGACCTCTAATCCTCGCCATGGCCATGAATGGGCCGTGTTCCGCGATCGCAAAGCGGATATCCCGGAGGACAAAGTTTTGGTGCCCGGCGTTGTGGATACAACGACCAATTTCGTCGAACATCCCGACCTTGTGGCGCAGCGCCTTGAGCGGTTTGTTGATATCGTCGGGGCGCAGCGTGTGATCGCCGGATCAGATTGCGGCTTTGGCACGTTTGCGGGCTTTGGTACAGTGGATCCTGAAATCGCCTATGCCAAGCTGAGCGCCCTAAGCGCAGGGGCGCGGCAACTCTCGTGACGCCCACTCTGCATGCAACACCGACAACTCTTGTGTTCCTGCCTGGGATGATGTGCGATGAACGCTTGTTTGCCGCGCAGATCACCGCCCTTGGGGATCAGTTTGTGACCAAGACCGCTGACTTTGGCTCCGCTGGCACAATTGCGGATATGGCGCGCGCAGCGCTGGCGCTGTGCGAGGGGCCCATCATTCCGGTTGGCCTCTCGATGGGCGGCATTGTTGCCATCGAGATCGCCGTGCAGGCCCCAAAACGGGTCCAAAAACTCGCCTTGATGGATACAAATGCCCGCGCCGAAAAAACCCATATCGCCGCGCGGCGCGATCCACAAATCGCAGCGGCCCGCGCAGGGCAATTGGCCCGCGTGATGCGCGACGAGCTAAAGCCCAATTACCTCGCAGATACCCCAAATCGAGGCGCAATTCTCGATCTGTGCATGGATATGGCGATGGATTTGGGGGCCGAGGTATTTGTGCGCCAATCAAACGCCTTGCGCAGCCGCCCCGATTATGTGGAACGGTTGGGTCAGATCACCGTGCCGACGATGGTGCTATATGGGCAATATGATCGTTTGTGTCCAGCCAAAAATCATCATGATATCGCCGCCGCCGTGCCAAACAGCACGCTGATCGAAATCCCAAATGCGGGGCATTTACCGACGCTGGAAACCCCCGATACAGTCACCGACCACCTCAAGAGATTTGTCATGCAGGAGAATGCCCATGTCCCGTCACGCTAATTTCAAACAGCGCCTTTTGAACCGCGATGCGATGAGCGGCACGTTTTTAAAAACGCCGCATTATGTCTTGGTCGAAGTGCTGGCGCAGTCTGGCCTTGATTTCATTTGCCTTGATGCCGAGCATGCTCCGTTTGATCGGGCGGCCATCGATCAATGCTGTGCGATAGCGCGCGCTTTGGATTTCCCCCTGCTAGTGCGCGTCGCGGGGCCCGAGGCCAAAGAAATCCTCAGCGCAATGGATTGCGGCGCCGTCGGCGTTGTCATTCCTCATGTCGATAGCGTCGAGACGGCCCAAGCGATGGCGCAGGGGGCGCGCTTTGGCCTAGGCGGGCGCGGCTATGCCGGATCCTCGCGATGGGCTGGCTATGCCACCCGTCCGATGAACGAGGTGATGGATCAATCGCGCGATGAAACCGTCGTCATTGCCCAGATCGAAGAGCCCTATGCCGTGCCCTTGGCGGATCAAATTGCCGCGATCGACGGGATTGATGCCCTCTTTGCGGGGCCGGCGGATTTATCTGTGGGCATGGGGTATCGTGATCAATCATCGGATGATCTCAAACAGGCGCTCGCGCATGTGGGCGCGGCGGCGCAAGCGGCTGGAAAAACCTATGCCAGCTGGGTTGCCACCACACAGGCGATGAGCGATTGGCACGAAAAATATGGGGTCAATATGTTCTTTGTCTCGTCCGAACATGCATGGATGCGCAGCGCTGCCAAAGAGATCGCGCAAACGGCTCAGGCGCTTTAGCGGCTGTGCTGAATGTGATCGCAGAGTTCTTGATAGGCCTGCATGATATAGTCGTGGTTCGTACTGTGCCGGCGCGCATAGAAATACACTGTGCGCGTGGCCGCGAGGCCCGCGACATCCCGAAACATTACATCCGCATAGGCCGCCTCAAGGATCGTGCGCGGTAAAATGCTCACCCACGGCCCCGCCGCCACCATCGACAAAAGCGTGAAACTATTGTGCACAAACAAAGGCACCTGCGCCGGTGCCAAATCAATACGCCCCTGCGCAACGGGGTTATGCACATACTGCGCGTGCAGCACGTCTGAGATCGTAACCTGTGCCTGTTGCGCGAGGGTATGATCCACGCGGCAGATCAGCCCAAGATCATCATGCGTGACGTGATACCGCTCCACCCCATCAATATCAGCCTCAAGCGCCGAGATCCCAAAATCAATTTGACCGCGCAGCAACCAATCGAGGACTTGGCGACTATCGCTATCGCGCAGATCCACTTGGGTATGCGGGAAATGCTGCTGCATACGGTGTAGCACTTGCGGAAAATACCCCCCCGATACCGAAGGAATGGCCGCCCCGCGCACGGTGCCCGCAGGGTTTTGCGCCAACGTGCTCAACGAGGAAATCGTCGCATCAAAATGCGCAACCTCTTGTTTTGCCAAGTCAAACACCCTCTCACCAAACTCTGACAGGCGGCTTTTGCGATCGGTTTGAAACAAGGCGCTGCCCAGCTCTTCTTCAAGCTGCTTAAGGGTCATTGACAGCGCAGATTGCGACCGGCCCATGCTCTGAGCCGCCTCAGCCAGATTGCCACTGCGCGCCACGGCGCAAAAGGTTTTGAGCATTTCCAGTTTAATCGCCACGTGCCAACCCTATATTTCAGAAAATCTGAATTTACCTTCAGTAATTTGAGTTTGACACAAATGGACCCTTTAGGCCAGATGGCATTCAAGAACAGAAAGTAGGATAGAATGAGCGCACATTTGAACTTGATCGCCGGCCAATGGACGGATGGCATTGATACGATTGATAATATCAACCCGTCGGACACGTCAGATGTCATCGGGCAGTTCGCCCAAGCCAGCCGCGCACAACTGGACGACACCCTCGCCGCGGCGCATGTGGCCCAACGTGAATGGGCCGCCTATGGGCCAGAGCGTAAACAGGCCGTCTTGATGAACATCGGCAACGAGCTGATGGCACGGGCCGAAGAGCTCGGCGCTCTGCTTGCGCGCGAAGAGGGCAAACCACTGGCCGAGGGCAAAGGCGAAGTCTATCGCGCCGGTCAATTCTTTACCTATTATGCGGCAGAATGCCTGCGCCAAATTGGAGAGAATGCCGATAGCGTGCGCCCCAATATCGAAATCGACGTACGCCGCGAACCGGTGGGTGTGGTTGCCGTGATCAGCCCGTGGAACTTTCCCACGGCGACCGCCAGTTGGAAAATCGCGCCCGCTTTGTGCTATGGCAACGCCGTTGTGTGGAAACCGGCCAATATCACGCCGGCCTCGGCCCATGCCCTGACTGAAATTATTGCCAAGCAAGATATTCCCAAGGGCCTCTTTTCATTGGTCATGGGCAGCGGTGGCACCATTGGTCAGGCTCTTGTCGAAAGCAAAGCGGTCAATGCCATTTCCTTCACAGGATCCGTGGATGTAGGCCGCGGCATTGCCACGGCAGCGGTGCAAAATTTCACTAAAATCCAAATGGAAATGGGATCGAAAAACGCGCTGGCCGTGATGGATGATGGCGATTTGGACATCGCAGTCTCCGTCGCGCTTGGCGGGGCGTTTGGCGGGACGGGGCAGAAATGCACGGCCTCTTCTCGATTGGTTGTGCACGAGGCGGTGCATGACGCCTTTGTTGAAAAACTGATCGCAGGGGCCCAAGCGATGGTCGTGGGTCACGCCCTTGAGGCCGGCACGCAAATTGGCCCTGTGGTCAGCCAAGGGCAGCTGAGTGAAAATCTCGACTATGTCAAACTTGGCGCATCCGAAGGGGCCGAGCTGGCCTGCGGCGGCGTTCAGGTCGAGCGGGCGACACAAGGCTATTACATGACGCCGGGCGTCTTTGTGAACACAACAAACGACATGCGCATCAACCGCGAGGAAATGTTCGCCCCATTGACCTGCGTGATCAAAGTGGGCAGCTATGACGAAGCGCTCAGCGTCGTCAATGACACAGAATTTGGCCTGACCTGTGGGATCGTGACGCGCTCGTTGGCGCGGGCCACGCATTTTAGACGCAATGCCCAAACCGGTGTGGTCACTGTCAACTTGCCAACGGCAGGTACGGATTATCACGTGCCCTTTGGCGGACGCGGAATATCCTCTTATGGGCCGCGCGAACAAGGCAAAGCAGCGGCCGAATTCTATACCACTGTCAAAACCGCCTATATCTGCGCAGGAGACCCCTCCTAATGCGGATCGACGCGCTTCAATATGCCAATTGGTCTGAGAACATCTTTCGCCAAATGCGGCAAGGGCGCGTCGATGCTGTCCATGTGACGATTGCCTATCACGAAAACTTTCGTGAGACCGTGCTGAACATCAAGGCATGGAACCGGTGGTTCGAACTTTACCCCGATCTCATTATGATGGGCCGCAGCGCAGCGGATATTGACACCGCGCGCGCCACAAATCGCACGGCGATTTTCTTTGGGTTTCAAAACCCAAGCCCGATCGAAGATGACATTGGATTGGTCGAAATTCTGCACACGCTGGGCGCACGGTTTATGCAACTGAGCTATAATAACCAATCGCTCTTGGCGACGGGCTGTTACGAGGCCGAAGACCCCGGGATCACGCGCATGGGCCGCCAAGTGATCAAGGAAATGAACCGCGTCGGATTGGTTGTCGATATGAGCCACTCGGCCGACCGCTCGACCATCGAGGCAGCGGATATATCCGAACGGCCCATCGCGATCACCCATGCCAATCCTCACGCGTGGCACGCGGCCCTGCGCAACAAAAACCACCGCGTGATCGAGGCGGTGATTGCCAATGGCGGGATGATGGGATTTTCCCTCTATCCCCATCACTTGGCAGGTAAATCCGACTGCACCCTCGAAGGGTTTTGCCAAATGATCGCCGATATGGTGGCCCGTTATGGGATCGATCATTTTGGCATTGGATCCGATCTGTGCCAAGATCAACCCGATAGCGTGGTCGAATGGATGCGCGTTGGACGTTGGAGCAAAGAGATCGACTATGGCGAAGGCTCTGCTGCCGCCCCAGGTTTTCCACCTCAACCCAAGTGGTTTGAAAATAATCTCGGATTTGACAATATCGAGACGGGCCTCACATCCTTAGGCATGTCACAAGATGAGGTCAGCGCGATCATGGGTAAAAATTGGTACCGCTTTTTTGAACAAAACTTTGGGCCGCAGGCCGCCCTCTTGGGGGGCAGATGAACCGCGCGGTGCATATCGCCACGCGGCCCGCGACACAGGTGATGCGCCTGTCGCGGCTTGGGTCGTTGCACCAATGCCGGCTGAGCTTTATGCGCCAACTCACCCGCCGGATGGCCCGCGAAAACTGGAGCTTTCACTGCGACCGCTTTGACATCGACGCCAACGGTGTAGGCGTGGCTTTGCTGCGCGCGCATACTGGCACGCGGGACTACACGCTTGTTGCCTTTTCCCACGACCTGCCCGCCGAGAAACGCTCCGACCGCGTGATTGCCGAGGCGTGGGATGCGACCTTTACCTTGTTTGACGGGCGCCCAACCGATGCCGATATCGCGCGGCTGCGCGAAAACGTACCCCTCCAAGAAGCGGGGCGCATCACTCAAAACGAGTTGACCTTGTCCCGCGCCAATCGGTCCGTGCGGCTGTGGTCCTATATTATCGATGCTCTGGCCAAAGGCACGCAGCCTGATCCGCGCGAAATCGCCAAAGTTGGCTATTTAATGCGCACGACCGCGGTCTATGGATCCGGAAAATTTGGCGCATCAGATCGCGAACAAATCGCTGCACGCCCCGAATTCAC
>JBDNBY010000081.1:0-31896 GCA_039767595.1 Paracoccaceae bacterium
AGATCGAATTTAACGGCGAGCCGATGGTCATCGCGCGCTCTGGTTATTCTAAGCAAGGGGGCTATGAAATCTATGTTCCCGGCACGAAAAATGCGATGCCGCTGTGGAATGCTCTGTTTGAAGCGGGTAAAAAATATGACGTCCACGCAGGCTGCCCGAATTTGATCGAACGGATCGAAGGGGGATTGCTGAGCTACGGCAATGACATGACCGACGACAACACGCCCCATGAATGCGGCTTGGGCCGCTTCTGCGACACACATGCGGCGATTGCATGTATCGGGCGCGACGCGCTCTTGCGCGTGGCCAAAGAGGGCCCCGTGCAGCAAATCCGCCCGATCGATATCCAAGGCGCGCCCGTTGGCCCCTGTGACAGTTGGTGGCCGATCATGGCCAAAGGCAAAAAAGTCGGCCGCATCAGTTCCGCCGCCTATTCGCCCGATCACAAGACCAACGTTGCCATTGGCATGGTCCGCATGACACATTGGGATCCTGAGACCGAGATCACCGTAGAGACCCCAGATGGCCCGCGCAGCGCAATTGTACGGGATAAATTCTGGATTTAATTGAAATCAGATCCTCGCCCCTGCGAGGATCTCATAACATGAGCACAGCCGATTGATGTCACGCACACCCACTTTGCCAAAGTTTGAGTATCTTGATGTAAATCAAGCCGAAGATGGGATTTGGGTGGTGACACTCAATCGCCCGCAAAAGCGCAACGCTCTAAACGCTGATACGATCGAAGAGCTGATCGAGCTTTTTGACAAAGCCCCAAGGATGCAGGCCCGCGCCATCGTCCTCACCGGTGCCGGCGATCACTTTTGCGCAGGTCTCGATCTTGTGGAACACCACACCGAAGATCGCAGCGCGGCGGACTTCATGCATGTCTGTTTGCGGTGGCATGAGGCCTTTAATAAAATGGAATACGGCGGCGTGCCCATTATCGCCGCACTTCAAGGCGCAGTGGTCGGCGGCGGCCTTGAACTGGCCAGCGCCGCGCATATCCGCGTCGCTGACCAAAGCACGTATTTCGCCTTGCCCGAAGGGCAGCGCGGCCTCTTCACCGGGGGCGGCGCCACGATCCGCGTCGTGGATCTCATTGGCAAGTCACGCATGATCGACATGATGCTCACCGGTCGCGTCTATCAAGGGCAAGAAGCGTTGGATTTGGGCCTCATGCAGTATCTAGAGACCGGTTCCAGCTTTGACAAAGCAATGGACTTGGCGCGCCGCGCGGCGGCCAACTTGCCATTGTCCAATTTCGCGATCTGCTCTGCAGTCAGCCATATGAATAATATGTCTGCCTTTGATGCGGCCTATGCTGAGGCTGTGGTTGCGGGGGTGGTCAATACGCAGCCTGATGCGCGCGCGCGCCTTGATGCCTTTGCCAAAAAGACAGCGGCACGGGTTCGGCCCAACACCGAATAAATCAGACATAGGTGATTTACGCGACAACCGCCCTATCTATGCTCTATTCCAAGAGCACAGATCACCATGACAGAGCCACGCTACAAACACATGCCCACGACGCGAATGGGCCGCGCGATCCGCACGGCCCGTATGGCCACAACGCTCGGCGCCCATGCCACTAAGAACGCAGGCAAAGCCCTGCTATCAGGGCAACGGCCACGTCTGGACAACACACTCTTCACACCGCAGGCCGCTGTTCATCTAGCCGCCTCCTTAATGCAGATGCGCGGGGCGGCGATGAAGTTGGGGCAGCTTCTCTCACTTGATGACACGCTCATGCTGTCGCCGGAATTGGCCTCGGCCTTTGGGGCGCTGCGGGCCTCAGGCTATGCGATGTCGCCCAAACAGCTCAAACAGGTCCTCACCCAAGAATGGGGGGGCCGCTGGCATACCGCGTTCAAGCATTTTGAGCCCCGCCCCTTTGCCGCCGCCTCCATCGGCCAAGTCCACCGCGCCACGTTAACGTCGGGCGAGCGGGTGGCGATAAAAGTCCAATTCCCCAAAGTCCGCCAATCCATCGAGAGCGACCTAAGCAACCTGCGCCTGTTGATGCGCACGGCGGGGCTTGTGCCAAAGGCGCTCGATCTCGACTATTACCTCGACCTGTGCCGCGACCAACTCATGGCAGAAACCGATTACTTGACCGAAGCTGCCAATCTGAGCGCCATGGGTGATCACATCGCGCCTTATCCATGGCTCGCCGCGCCAAAGGTTTTCACAGATTTGACCACACAAAACATTCTCACAATGTCATATGTCGAAGGTCGCGATCTCGACAGCGCTATGAGGAAGGCCACGCAAGAGCACCGCAACACCACCGCCGCCCAAATCATGGATCTCATGGTGCAAGAAATTTTCGCGTGGCGCATGGTGCAGACGGATCCCAATCTGGCCAACTTCAAATATGATCGCGCCACATCGGCCTTGGTCTTGCTTGATTTCGGCTCTTGTGTTGAGGTCAGCGCACGGGTGCATCGCCTCTATCGGGCGTTTTTGCATCATTGCGCGCATAATGATGCGGCGGCGATCAAGGCTGTGTTGAAAGAAGAAAAACTCCTCCCCCATCCCATCGGTGCAGAGCTGAGCGCCTTTATTGACCGCGCCATTGATACAATTTTAAGCGAAATTCATCGCAACGCGCTGTTCGATTTTCAAAACTCTGCGGTCTTTGACCTGATCAATGCGCGCGATTTTCACCACATTCAGATGTCGATCCCACAAGAGCCGATCACAGGGGATTTCCTCTTTATTCAACGCAAAGTGATCGGCATGATCCTGAGCTTTCGCGCATGGGGCATCACGTTGCCCCTTCGTGAGATGTTGGACAGTTATGATCGGGCAGTGCCGCGTTAACTCGGGCTCAATCCTCGCAACCGCTCAGACCGGCGGCGCAGTAACTCGAGGGTCACCAACAGCGCAATCGACATCACGACCAAAATCGTCGCCACCGCGAGGATGGTTGGGCTAAGCTGCTCCCGCAACCCAAGGAACATGTTCCATGGTAACGTCTTTTGCCCTGCTGATCCGACGAACATCACCACCACCACTTCGTCAAAAGACGTGATAAAGGCAAAGAGACCGCCTGAAATCACACCTGGCAAAATCAACGGCATCTGTACGCGGAAAAAGGTGGTCACGGGGTTGGCCCCCATATTCGCCGCGGCCCGAGTCAATGACCGATCAAAGCCAACAAGCGTCGCCGTCACTGTGATAATCACAAAAGGAATGCCCAAAACGGCGTGGGCCAAGATCACTTTGATATATCCAACGACGTCTTTGCGCATGCCAAGGGTATTCTCAAGCAAGTTGCCTAAATCCGAATAGAAAAAGAACATGCCTGTGGCCGAGATGATCAGCGGCACAATCATCGGCGAAATGAGGATCGCCATGATCGCCCGTTTGGCCGGCACATGACTTTGGCTCAGGCCAATCGCGGCCAAAGTGCCAAGCGACACAGAAATGACCGTAGCCGCGGGGGCAATGATCAAGGAGTTCTTAAACGCGCGCAACCACGAGCCATCAGAGTCCGGATTAAGCCCGAGGAAATCGCGATAATGCTTTAAGGAATACCCTTCTGGATCAAGGCGCAGCATCGCCTCAGTAAAGGTAAAGAAATTCTCGGCATTGAATGACAACGGCATCACAACAAGGATCGGGGTGATCAAAAAGACAAAGATCGCCCCACAAATCACGCGGAACGCATAATGCCACAGGACTTGACCCGCGGTCAGATAGGGCAGCAGCCGTGCGCGGTACCGACCTTCAAACATCCAAAACGTCATGAACCCGCTTAACCAGCCAAAGGCGGCCCCAAGGAGCCCGCCCATTGCACCGCCAAACCAAAGGCCGAACACGGCAAAGCCGACAAACTGGATCCAGCGCGTCATCCGCTCATGGTCAATCATCACATGGATCCATGCCAATGCGCTGACTACAGCGCCCCCCACGAACAATCCAAGGCCACCGCCTAAGCCAGAGGCCGTCCCGACAAAAATCCCTGCGAGGGCGCCCAGACATGCCAATACACCTAAAACAAGGCTGACGGGTTTGCGCGAAATCGGTGTCAAAGCTACCATTGGATTATCCTAACTTCACATTGTCGATGCCGACGATTTTGTCATAAACCCAATAGAGGACCAAAACGACCGCCAGCAAAATAGATCCCAGCGCCGCCGCCAGTCCCCAATTCAATGTGCTCGAAATATGATAGGCGATCCGGTTCGAGATAAATATACCTTGCGTGCCGCCAACGATCTCAGGCGTGATATAATAGCCAATCGCCAAAATAAACACGAGGATCGATCCCGCCCCAATACCGGCGATGGATTGCGGGAAATATACGCGCCAGAAGGCCGTCCAGTTCGTGGCACCCAAAGATTTCGCAGCCCGCAGATAGGTCGGCGGAATAGTTTGCATCACGGAATACATTGGCAAAATCATAAAGGGCAGCAAAATATGCGTCATCGCCGTGATTGTCCCGATTTGATTGTTGATAATATCCAATCGATTATCGGTCGCGACCACGCCGAGCCAGACCAAAAACTCATTGATCACACCTTGCTGCTGCAACATGATCTTCCACGCCGAGGTTCGCACCAAAAGCGATGTCCAAAATGGCAAGAGGACAAGGATCATCAACATATTCGCCTGACGCATGGGCAAATTGGCCAAGATCCAGGCAACGGGGTAGCCCAATAGAATACAAAACGCCGTGATGATGAGGGACATTTTCACTGTGCGGACAAACAAAGTCAGCACCACTTGCTTATTTTCCGGCTGCCATTGCGGTCCCTCAAGGGTCTTTTGCATATCAACCGCGTTGAGGAAATAGCCCGAGGTGATCTTGGGCGCATGCACTTTGATCACGGTCCAGATCGAAGGATCCTCCCACCCGTCATCGGCGTCGATCATAATCGCCTTGAAATCAAGGGGACGTTGGCCCGCCAGCCCAGCCTGCGCCTCTTGGATGAGGGATGCTGCGGGCCCAGACAATGCTGAAATCGCGCTCGTGTTTCGTGGATCCACTAAATCCGCCTTCAAGGCAGTGTGAACAGCATCCCACGGCTTTTCACTGGCAAAGTCGTCTTGGTCAATCAATGCGGTATACAGTGCCCAAACCGTGTATTCCCGCGCCGTGCGGGGCAGAGCAATGGCCAGATCCGGAGCGATGCCAAATGCAGTTGTACGCTCGAACTTGTCCCCTTCCAACGCTTCGATGCGTGCACGTTGCAGGTCCACGAGCGTTTTACTATTTGCGGGGTTCTCGGTGATAAATAGGCTATATAATGTTGCTTTGTCTTTCCATACAGGGTTGATTTTACTTAATTCTTTAAGGGCATCTTTCCCCACATCATCCAATTTCCGGCCAGACTTACGCACGGTCGAGGCAACGCCGGGTGTCTCGTAATTCAACCGCGAGCCGAGGCGCGTATGCTTTTTGCCTTCGGCCGCGACAAAGAAATCGAAATACGCCGCCTCATACACTTCGGCTGGGGGCAAATTCGATCCCGTCGCCTGCCATTGCTCCATCGCGAAGGTCGTCATCGGCAATGTGTCTGAAACAATCCGGTTTTCAACGGACCGGAATAACATCGTCCCAATGGGCATCACAAAAGTGATCAAAACGAAAATCAACAACGGCGCAATTAGCCCAAGTGCCCGCAGTTTTTCGCGGCGCAGCGCCCGTGCCAAGGACCGCTTGAGCGGCGTGCCATCTGCGGCCAGCATCGGTTGATTGGCGTGATCACTCATGAAGAGCCCCTTAAACTTAAAAATCGGTGAGAAGGGGCAAACATGCCCCTTCTACGAAAGCGTCGCGATTACTTCGCGAGCCAAGCTTGCCATTTCGCGTCGATATCGTCGCGATAATCGGCCCAGAACTCATAGTTATAAAGGAACATATTCTTTGAGTTGTTTGGATCCGTTGGCATGTGAGGTGCCATGTCGATACCAAGATCGGCATGCTTGCCAACCAATGGTGCCGATGATGCACGTGCAGGACCGTAAGAGATGTACTTCGCTTGGTCTGCAAGACGCTGCGTGTCTGTTGCAAAGCGAACGAACTCTTCGACCTTGGCTAGGCGCTCTGCGGAGAGGCCCGCAGGAATGATCCAACCGTCAAGGTCAAACACCTGACCGTCCCAAAGCATTTCGATCGGCTGACCTTGCTCTTCGATAGCTGCGAACAAACGACCGTTGTAGGTTGAACCCATGACGATTTCGCTATCGGCCAATAGTTGGGGCGTTTCCGCCGCCGCTGTCCACCAGATGACGTCATCTTTGATCGTATCAAGTTTCGCCAAGGCGCGATCTTGGCCTTCGCTTGTCGCGAGCACGTCATAGATCTCGTCTTTGGCAACGCCGTCACACATCAAAGCCCATTCGACATTGACGATCGGACGCTTTTCCAGCGCGCGCTTACCTGGGTAGGTTGCTGTGTCAAAGAATGCGCAGATTGAGTCAATCTTCGCACCGCCCACAAGATCAGGACGGTAGCCTGCTGTGACCGAATATACGATTTGCGGAATGAAGCAATCGCTGACGATCAGCTCGCCAAAGTCTTCGGACGCGGGCGTTCCATCAGGGGCCGGCGCCAGAAGCGTGTCGTGATCGATTTCCATCGCAAGACCTTCGTCGCACAGGCGCATCGCGTCCGCCGCAACGACGTCAACCAAATCCCATGTGATGTTATCCGCTTCGTTCATCGCGCGGAGTTTGGCGACGGCCTCGGCCGAGCTTTCGTCCCAAATTGCGTTAAAGCCAGGATTGGCCGCCGCATATGGGTCTGTATAGGCTTTGAGCTGGCTTGACTGATACGCACCGCCCCATGACACGATTGTCATGTCGTCTGCTGCGGCTGCACCAGCGGCCACACACAGCGCCGTTGAAGCAAGTAGAGTTTTTGTAAACTTCATATTTATCTCCCGTTGTCGTCCCGCTGGTAACGTGAAGCTTGGAGCGCGGGAATGTCCAAGCTGTGGATCTTGTTTGCCCAAATCGGACAAACAAAACTTATGCATCAAGCGCGTGACAATCCTCGGGCAACCACCCGATTTTGATCTCTTGGCCGGGCTCAAGGCGTACTTGGTCCGGCGCGTTACGCGTTTTGATTACAAACTCGTCATTGCCTGCAACCCGCAGGCGTGTGCGAAAAATATCGCCCATATAAATGAATTCGAGCACTTCGGCCTTGAGCGTATGCGCCCCCTCTTTGAGGCGCGCCTCGTTGAATTCAACGCGCTCTGGCCGAATAGAGACGCGGGTGCGTTCGCCGGCTTTGCTCACGTTTACGGGGTTACACTCGATCAATTCGCCGCCATCGGTTTGGACAACTGCAATGCCATCGGACCTAATCTCTTTGACCATGCCCTCTAGCGTGTTGTTCTCGCCAATGAACTGCGCGACAAAGCTGTTTTCAGGCGCTTCATACAAACGATCTGGCGTCGCCAATTGTTGGATCACGCCATCATTAAAGACGGCCACGCGATCCGACATCGTCAGCGCTTCGGTTTGGTCATGCGTGACATACACCGTGGTGATGCCCAAATTATGCGCCAAATTGGTAATTTCAAACTGCATCTTTTCGCGCAACTGTTTATCAAGCGCGCCAAGAGGTTCATCCATCAAAACCAGCTCTGGCTCGAACACCAAAGCACGAGCCAAGGCGACCCGCTGTTGTTGGCCACCCGATAGCTGGGCCGGCCGGCGTCCGCCAAAAGAGCCCATTTCAACCATCTCAAGGGCGCGTTTCACTTTGGCCTCGCGCTCAGATTTACCCATTTTACGCACTTCGAGAGGGAATGATAAATTCTCGGCAATCGTCATATGTGGAAAGAGCGCATAGTTTTGAAACACCATGCCGATGCCGCGCTTGTGCGGCGGAATATTGTTGATCGACACACCGCCGAGCAAAATATCGCCATGCGTCGCCGTTTCAAATCCGGCCAGCATCATCAAACACGTCGTCTTACCTGAACCAGACGGGCCAAGCATGGTGAGAAACTCGCCTTTTGGAATGGAAAGGTTGAGGTCTTTTACAACAAGCGTTTCGCCGTCATAACTCTTTTGAACGCGGTCAAATTTGACGAAAGCGTCCTCAGAAATATCTTGTGCCAAAATTGGCCCCCTGTTTTTTGCATCTCTTGCGTGCAGTTCGTTCGTCATGTTGTCACAATTGAATTTCATTTGGCAAGCGGCTTTTTGACGGCCGCCCCTTTGATTGCCAATATGAGGGGCGGCCGTGATGATTTTAGTCCTCTAGCCCAAAACAGCGCGCACCGAAGCTGCTGTTTTATCAACGATTTCGTCGGCCTCGGCCTTTGTCAGGCAAAACGGCGGCGCAAATCCGAGGATATCGCCTTGGGGCATCGCCCGCGCAATGACACCGTGTTCTAGCATCTGTGCGGCGATGCGCGGCGCAACTTTTTCCTGCGTGTCAAAGAATCTGCGCGATGCACGATCTGCGACAAGCTCAACTGCCGTCAAAAGACCCTCACCGCGCACTTCGCCAAGGTGGGCATGATCGCCGAGCGCATCTTGCATCCCGGCGTTGAAATAGGCGCCCATGCGACCTGCATTCTCAACAAGGTTTAGATCATCAAGTAGTTTGAGGTTGGCAACGCCGGCCGCCGCGCCAATCGGATGCGCGGAATATGTCCAACCATGCCCAATGGGGCCGTTCTCATCGGTGCCTTGCTCGAGTACGGCCCACATTTTGTCGCTGATGATGGATCCAGAGAGCGGCGCATAGGCCGAGGTCAGCCCTTTGGCGATCGTGATTAAATCCGGCTTGAGGCCATAATGCTCGGATCCAAACATCGTGCCCAATCGGCCAAAGCCCGTGACCACTTCATCCGCAATAAGCAAAATGTCATGCTTCTCTAAAATCGGTTGGATCGCATCCCAGTAGCCCGCAGGCGGCGGCACAAGACCGCCCGTGCCCAAAGCAGGCTCACCAATAAAGGCCGCGATCGTATCGGCGCCCTCGCGGTCAATCAACGCCTCAAGCTCTGCGGCGCAATGGGCGACAAACTCGGCCTCGGATTGCGCGGTATCCGCTCGGCGGAAATAATACGGCGCCTCGGTATGGAGGACCTGGGCCAAGGGCAGGTCGAATTTCTTATGAAATAACTCCAACCCCGTGAGTGATCCCGTCATTAATCCAGAGCCGTGATAGCCGCGCCATCGGCTGATAATCTTCTTCTTTTCAGGCCGGCCTAGAATGTTATTATAATACCAGACAAGCTTGATATTCGTTTCATTCGCGTCCGAGCCAGACAGACCAAAATAGACCTTACTCATATGCGCCGGCGCACGATCCAAGATCATCTTGGATAAAGTGATCGACGCCTCGGTGCCATGGCCAACATAGGCATGATAATAGGCTAATTCGCGCGCTTGATCGGCAATCGCCTCGGCAATCTCTTGGCGGCCATAGCCAACATTAACGCAATAAAGCCCCGCAAATGCATCAAGCAGACGCGTCCCATCCCGATCGGTGATGTGACATCCTTGTCCTGTTTGAATAACGCGGTTTGGCATATTGCCGCGTGCAAACTCTGCCAAATGCGTGGATGGATGGAAAAAGTTGTCTCGGTCCCATTGGTCAAGATGATCGTTCTTAAGCATGTTTGCCCCCGTTTTTAGTTTCGCCAAGGGTACGCAAAACCATCCGCAACGCCAGAGCAGTCCCACCTCTTTCAACGGGCAATCGCAGAGACTTCTCCTACGTACAGGGGGGACTTATAGACGTTTCGTCTATTCCACATCTCGCATCATCAATTCAAAGGGGAAGCCATCACTCGATTTGACCTCTTTGGTCACAATATATGTATAGTAGCGTGCCACACCTAAATCCCGCGCCAAAATATCGTCCATGAACTCTTGGTAGGCGTTGATATCCTTTGCCAAAACATTCACAAAATAATCATAGCCCCCACCCAAGGCCCAACAGTGGCGGACCTCAGCATATGCATGCATTGCCGTTTCAAACCGCTCGAAATCATGAGCTTTGTGCGCTTCGAGTTCCACTGCGACAAAAATAGTCACATGCCCGCCCAGCGCCTTGAGCGAGATTTTGGCGTGATACCCTTCGATCAATCCATGCTCTTCCAGACGTCGCAACCGCTCCCATGCAGGGGTCGCAGATAGGTTGATCCGCTCGGCCAACTCGGCCTTGGTCATCCGCCCCTCTTTTGACAAAAGGCGCATGATCTCGATGTCTCGATCATCCAGTCGCATGTCTCACACTCCTTAGTTTGAGGCCTCGGCCGACAGATTCCGACGTTTATGGGTCGGTTTTCACCATGTCTTTGCAAGACAGTGACATAGGCTGAGAATAGGTAAAAACACAATATTCATTTGCACGACAGGCGGGACACACTCATGATCAAAAAAAACATTCCCTTCACAGCGGCCGAATACGAGCGCCGCCTCACGCTCACACGCCGCGCCATGAGCGATCAGGGTATCGACACGCTCTTTGTCACTGACCCCTCGAATATGGCATGGTTGACCGCCTATGACGGATGGTCATTTTATGTGCACCAAGGTGTTATTATCTCGCACGACCAAGATCCAATTTGGTGGGGCCGCCGGCAGGACGCGAATGGCGCCGTGCGCACCGTCTGGATGAGCGATGATCACGTCCATGGCTATGCCGATCATTTTGTCCAATCCACTGAACGCCACCCCATGCAAGATCTGGCCGCACGGCTGCGTGATATGGGGGCGGGCCGGCGCATCGGTGTTGAAATGGACAACTACTATTTTTCGGCCAAGGCCTGCGACGTGCTGCGCCAAGATATGCCTGAACACAGTTTTGTCGATGCGACCGCACTGGTGAACTGGCAACGCGGATGCAAATCCGAGGAAGAACTAAGTTTCATGCGCAAAGCGGCGCAGATCTCGGATAAAATCATCAATGGCCTCGTGGAACGGGTCCAGCCGGGGGTGCCCAAAAACGAAATCGTCGCCGAAGTCTATGGCGATGCGCTGCGCGGTGTGGATGGCGCGTGGGGGGATTACCCTGCCATCGTTCCCCTTTTGCCATCGGGCAGTGACGCCGCCGCCCCTCATCTGACATGGGATGGGCGCGCCTTTGCCACGGGCGAGGCGACCTTCTTTGAAATTTCCGGCTGCTACCGGCGCTATCATGCGCCATTGAGCCGGACGATCTTTTTAGGAGAGCCAGATGATACCCTCAAACGGGCCGAGGCCGCCTTGATCGAGGGCCTTGAGGCCGGCCTTGAGATCGCCCGCGCCGGTAACCGCGCCTGTGATATCGCCAATGCCCTCGCCGCACCATTAGAGCGCGCCGGCATCGAACGCGGCGCGCGCTGCGGCTATCCCATTGGGCTAAGCTACCCGCCCGACTGGGGCGAGCGGACAATTTCCCTGCGCCCCGAGGATCAAACGATCTTGCAACCTGGCATGACGTTTCACTTTATGCCAGGTCTATGGATGGATGATTGGGGTCTGGAAATAACCGAGTCGATCATCATCCGCGACGAGGGCCCCGCCGAAACGCTGTGCAACCAACCGCGGCGGATGTTTGTGAAATGACCCTCCTTGAGCGAAGTATTGAGATCTTAGGCGATTTAATCGCGTGCCCCTCAGTCTCGAGCGACAGCAATTTAGATATCATAACCTATTGCGCCGATCGACTGAGGGGCCTTGGCGCACAGGTCGATGTGATCCCAGATGAGACGGGTCTCAAGGCTAATCTCTTTGCCACATTGGGCCCACAGATCGACGGCGGCATCATTTTGTCGGGCCATACCGATGTCGTACCCGTCACAGATCAAGAGTGGGACACCGATCCCTTCACCCTAATTAAACGCGATGGCAGGCTCTTTGGGCGCGGAACCTGCGATATGAAAGGGTTCCTCGCCGCCAGCCTCGCGTTGGCCGAGACCGTTGATCCGGCCAGCCTGCGGCTCCCGCTGCATTTCGCTTTTACTTATGAAGAGGAAACAGGATGCATCGGGGCGCAGCGCCTGACCCAAGGTTTCGCGCGATTTGGCCTAAACCCCGCGATGACTTTGGTGGGCGAGCCGACCCTCTTAAAACCAATCGAAGGGCACAAAGGCTGCTGCGAATACACAACCACCTTCCATGGCCGGCCCGGTCACAGTTCGGTCCCTGAGGCGGGTGTCAATGCGGCCGAATATGCCGTACGCTTTGCCAATAAACTGATGGATCTACGCGAGGAAATGAAACAGCGCGCGCCAGCCGACAGCCCCTTTATCCCCCCATGGACGACTTCGAACATCGGCGCGATCGATGGCGGCATTGCCCATAACGTCATCGCCCCAACGGCCAGCGTGAAATGGGAATTCCGGCCAATATCCGCACAGGACTTCACCTATTTCAAATCTCAGATCGAGGCATATGTCACCGAAACTCTCTTACCTCAGATGCGTATGACCGCCCCAGAGGCGCAGATCACGACCCAGATCGTCGGCGAAGTGGATGGATTTGAACCCGCCACCGACAACCCCGCCCGCGATCTCATCTACCAACTCACCGGCGCCAATAGCGCCGATGTCGTAGCCTTTGGCACCGAGGCAGGCCTCTTTCAAAAAATAGGCATTCCAACAATCATCTGCGGCCCCGGCAGCATTGAGCAAGCGCACAAAGCAAACGAATTTTTGGACATCGCCCAACTCGATCAATGCCTCACGCTACTGGGCAAAATCGCCCAAGGCCTGAAATCATAGCCTCTCTAACGCGGCGTTGGATAGGGGATGAACTCTTGGTCATCCCCCTGCGGCAATCGAAAGCGGCCATGCTCGAAATCCCCGTCGATCCACGCCCGCCGCGCCTCGCGCAACTTCTCTTTGGACGCCGAGACAAAATTCCAATTGATATAGCGCGGCCCCTCAAGGGGCGCCCCGCCCAAGGCCAAGATCCGCGCGCCCTGCGGCCCTGCCCGCAGCGACATGCGATCCTTGGGCCGAAAGACCAACAGCTGATGCGCGCCAAACGTTTGACCGGACACATCCACATCGCCATGCAAAACATAGACCGCGCGATCTTCATGCTCATCTGGCAACGGCACCTCCGCCCCTGCACTCAGTTCAATATCGGCGTAAAACATCGATGATGGGGCAGAAAACCCAACACGCTGCCCCCACGCCTCTCCCATAATCAACCGCGTGCGCACGCCGGTGTCTTCTAATAAAGGCAACTCAGCTTTACCCATGTGGGTAAAGGTAGCCGGACGATCCTCATCCTTTTCAGGCAGCGCAAGCCATGTCTGAACACCACTCAATTGATGCGGATTGGCCCGCATCTGTGCACTGGTACGCTCTGAATGCGTCACACCGTGGCCCGCCATCATCCAATTCACGTCACCAGGATAAATCATTTGCTCCGAGCCAAGGCTATCGCGATGCTCAAAGGCACCCTTAAAGAGATATGTAATAGTCCCCAAGCCGATATGCGGATGCGGTTTCACATCGATCCCATCGCCCGTCAAAAACTCGGTCGGCCCCATTTGATCAAAAAAGATGAACGGACCGACCATTTGACGCGCTTTAGAGGGCAAAGCACGGCGCACTTCAAACCCGCCAATATCGCTGATCCGCGGTACGATCACAGCCTCCAACGATGCATTCACTGGCAGTGTACTCATAACATCCCCCTCCCCGCGTCTTTTGATCTAAACATGACACTCAAAATTCCAACCAGTGCTATCAACTTTGTTTTCCAAATACTCAAAAAAAATCAGCCCCTTTTTCAAGGGGCTGACAAAATTGATCTGATGCTTTTGAAGCTTACTTCACATCAAAACGATCTAGCATCATCACTTTGTCCCAGACACGAACAAAGTCGCGCACAAAGCGCTCCGCATTATCAGGCTGAGCATAGACCTCTGAAATCGCACGCAATTGCGAGTTTGAGCCAAAGACCAAATCAACACGCGTCGCTGAGAATTTGACGTCGCCCGTTGCCCGATCACGGCCCTCAAAGCTGCGCTCATCCTCAGATGTTGGCACCCATTCCAGACCCATGTCCACGACATTGACAAAATAGTCATTCGTCAATTGTCCGACGCGATCGGTAAACACGCCATGCGACGATCCGTCAAAATTCGCACCCATGGCCCGCATCCCGCCGACCAGAGCAGTCATTTCAGGCGCCGACAGCGTCAACAGCTGCGCTTTATCAACGAGCATTTCTTCGGCTGACTTGCTGAATTCTTGACGCTCGTAGTTGCGGAATCCGTCTGCCTCTGGCTCAAGCGGGGCGAAGCTTTCTGCATCGGTGTGCTCTTGGCTTGCATCGCCGCGGCCGGGTGTGAAGGGCACGGTGATCTCATGCCCTGCTGCTTTGGCCGCAGCCTCTACCGCGGCGCAGCCGCCCAGCACGATCATATCGGCCATGGAAATCTCGCCGTCAAAATCTGCGCGCACGCCGTCTAGCGTCTCTAGCACTTTTGCCAATTGCGCAGGGTTGTTCGCGGCCCAATCTTTTTGCGGTGCCAAACGCACACGCGCACCATTGGCACCGCCGCGCTTGTCTGAGTTGCGATAGGAGGATGCCGATGCCCATGCTGCACCAACCAGCTCTTGGATCGATAGGCCTGTCGCCATGATCTGACCTTTGAGCGTTGCGATTTGCGCGTCCGTCACGAGGGAATGTGACGGTGCAGGAATGGGATCTTGCCAGATCAAATCCTCGGCAGGGACTTCATTGCCTAGATAGTTGACCTTTGGGCCCATATCGCGGTGCGTCAGCTTGAACCAAGCCCGGGCAAAGGCGTCTGCAAACTGATCAGGATTTTCATGGAACCGGCGCGAGATGGCCTCATACGCTGGGTCCATGCGCATCGCCATGTCGGCCGTGGTCATCATGATCGGAACGCGCTTGCCTGAACCATCCACTTCAGGGGCGTGATCATCTTCTTTGAGGTCTTTGGCATGCCAAATTTGCGCGCCTGCTGGGGATTTCGTCAGCTCCCAGTCGTAGCCAAAGAGCACATCAAAATAGCCCATATCCCATTGAATTGGGTTTGGCGTCCATGCGCCTTCGATGCCTGATGTTGTTGTATCCACGCCTTTGCCAGAGCCGTGCGCATTGCGCCAGCCAAAGCCCATTTCATGCATAGGCGCTGCTTCTGGCTCTGGCCCCACAAGGGTCGGATCACCTGCGCCGTGCGCCTTACCAAAGGTGTGACCGCCTGCGACCAAGGCAACCGTTTCCTCATCATTCATCGCCATGCGCGCAAAAGTTTCGCGAATGTCTTTGGCCGAGGCCAGTGGATCAGGGTTGCCATTTGGCCCCTCGGGATTGACATAGATCAAGCCCATTTGCACCGCAGCCAGCGGGTTGGCCAATTCGCGATCCCCTGAATAGCGGCTATCGCCGAGCCATTCGGCCTCTTCGCCCCAATAGATATCTTCTTCGGGCGCATAAATATCCGCACGGCCGCCGCCAAAGCCAAAGGTTTTAAAGCCCATGGTTTCCATCGCAACGTTACCGGCCAGAACAAACAAATCGGCCCAAGAAATCTGGTTGCCATATTTTTGTTTGACGGGCCAAAGCAAGCGGCGCGCTTTGTCCAAATTGCCATTATCCGGCCAGCTGTTGATCGGCGCAAAGCGCTGATTGCCTGTGCTGGCGCCACCGCGGCCATCCGCCGTCCGGTACGTGCCCGCCGCGTGCCATGCCATACGCACCATGAACGGGCCATAATGACCGTAATCCGCAGGCCACCAATCTTGGCTATCGGTCATGACTTTGCCCAGATCCGCCTTCAGCGCCTGCAGATCGAGCTTTTTGAATTCTTCTGCGTAACTAAACTCTGCCCCCAACGGATCAGTCACAGGCTGATGCTGGTGCAAAATGTTCAAATTCAATTGGTTCGGCCACCACTCACGGTTCGAACGCATGTCATTGCGCACCGCGCCACCGTGCATCACAGGGCACATGCCCGACATTTTGTTATTTCCATCCATCTTGAATTTTCCCTCTATCGCTGAGTTATTGTGAGTCGCGGACACGGATGTCCTTTTGATAAGTTATATATCACCTTAGAATAATTCCAAATTAAATTTACGCAAGATCACTCACGCGCTTGGGCCTCATTTTTCAGCCACTCCGACGGGGACATGCCGGCCACACGTGAAAACTCTCGGTTGAAATTAGATTTAGTATTAAATCCTGAATGGTAAATCACCTCGGTCATAGATCGCCCTCCTCGGAGTAAATTTTGCGCATAGTCGATCCGACATCTGTTGACATAGCGCGAGACATTTTCACCTGCCATACGATTAATCGCACCCGATACACTCCGCACGGGCACATTTACTGTGCGTGCAATGCGCATGATGCTCAGCTCAGGGTCCAAAAAGAGCTGTGTCTCCCGCATCAACGCCTCGATCCGGATGAGTATATCTTTGTCATCACCTCCGGCCTGCGGCGGCTCAGCACGCGCGACAAAGGGGACAAAATTGCCTTCGCTGACAAACACAAATGCACCCAACGCAAATACCATAATGCTCGAGAACACGCTGATCGCGATCATTTGCCCCTGCACGCCAAACGATCCGATCACCCCATAAATGACGATGTCAAATACGGGCGAAAGATACAGCAGTCCGGCAATCCATGTCCAAAACTGCCGCAACTGATCACTCGCACCAAGGTTGCCTTGACTAAAGGCTTCATCAAGGCGCCCGTGCCAGAGGATCACCGCCGCCACACCAATATAGACCAAAGGGATCCACCCATCGAGCGCCGTCGGAAAGACGCCGCGCATCAACGCAGCGGCCCCAACGCACGCGATACTGATCATCCAAAACCGCGTGCTGGCCCCACCGCGCAACCCCTCAAACGCATACAGCATCGAAAACGGCACGACACAGGCGGTGATAGGCATCACAAGTCGGGCCACTCAACCTGATAATGATGCGCTAAACTCAGAGTGATCGTCTGCCCAGCACAGAGCAAAAGCACGATCAGAAATCCACCGCGATGGCGTTCTTTGATCCACAGCCGCAGCGCTAAAAACAGCAATATTCCTGCGCTGACAAAGGGTAAGGGAATAGAAATCATAAACTCTCCAAACGTCCTAAATCGCGATTATGTCCTCTCAAATCACGATCAAGGTCTCTTAATTTTTGCGGCGCGTCCGGTGGTTGTGCATCCAACACGCAAAAAGGAAACATAATGTTACATACCTTCATTAAAACCCTCTGCACGAGCGTTATTCTGTGTACCGCTCCGCTCGCTGCGCAGGCACAACAAATCGGCATGCAAGACATCACCTTCACAGCCGAGCATCACGGCGCATCGCCCATCACCGGCGAGCTGTGCTACCCCACTTTAGATACGGGCCCATTTGATATCGTATCGCAAAACAAAGTCTTTCAAGGCGTTGAGGTGCTCAAAAACGCGACCCTGCCCGAGGGCAAGCATCCCACGATCTTGCTCAGTCACGGCATGGGCGGCGGCGCGAAAACGATGTCTTGGCTTGCGGCACAGATGGCAGAGCGCGGTGCGATTGTCATCAGTGTCAATCACATCAATTCCTATTTCATGGCGTTTGACCCTGTCAAAAACTGGCAACACTGGACACGCGCCCAAGATCTGAGCGCTGCGCTTGATCATCTGCTGGCGGATGACACGATCGCCCCATTGATCGATCTTGATCACATCTCGGCCGTTGGGTTTTCCTATGGCGAGTGGACAGCGCTGCCCCTTGGCGGGGCAAGGCTTTCACTGGACGGCTATCTCGCCAATTGTGATGCGTATGGAGATGTCGCCACCCCGTGTGCACGGATCATCGATAACCCGCAGGTGATCACACCTAAGCTATGGAACGCCTCCTACCGCGACCCGCGGGTGAGGGCCGTTGTTGCCATTGACCCTGGTGCGGTTTGGGGGCTGCGTGCCGATCTATTGGAGGATGTGCCGGAGGCGACTACGCTGATTGCCCTCGGAAATGAACAGACACAAATGAGCGCGACAGATGTTGACAAAAGCGGGCTCAGCGCTCTGTTGCCAAATGCGCGGGTTGAGCGGTTTGAAAAAGCAGTTCACTTTACCGCCATGCCACTGTGCACAAAGATTGGCCGACTGATCTTAGCTGCGACATTTGATGATTCGGTGTGCACCGATCCCAAAGGAACCGATCGTGCGCAAGTGCATGATCAAATCGCAACGATTGTGGCACAAACGATTGGCCTGTAACGGCGCGCCGAGCTTAGCCCGCGACCCACCCGCCATCTAGGATCATATGGGTGCCTGTCATCAGCGCCGACGCCTCGGACGCGAGAAAGAGCACAGGCCCCATCATATCCTCAACTTCGCCCAAACGGTCGAGTTTGATCCGCGACATAATCCATTCGAGCCGCTCTGGCCGGCTGAGTGTTTGTTCCGTCAGTGGCGTTTTGATAAAGGTCGGGCAAATCGTATTGACGCGAATGCCTTGCTTGCCCCACTCCATGGCGAGGACTTTGATCATGCCTTCCATGCCGTGCTTGTTTGAGCAGTAAACCGCACGGTCAAATCCGCCCGTATGTCCCATTTGGCTCGAGATATGAATAATAGATCCGCCGACACCGCGCGCCATCATATCTTTGGCCGCCGCTTGCGACAAAAAGAATGCGCCGCGCAAATTCACATTGGTTTGAATGTCGAAATCTTCTGGCTCGATCTCAAGGGCGGGCTTGTGGCGAGCATATCCGGCGGAATTGACGACGATGTCATAGCCGGCACCTTCGACCAAGTCTCGAATTGCCGTGACATCAGATTGATCCAAAACGGCCCCCTGCGCCGAAAGCCCCGCCGCTTGCATCGCAGAGACGGCTTCATCGACGCGCTCTTGTCCGCGCGCGGCCACCATCACATCTGCACCGGCCGCGGCCAAGGCCACAGCACAGCCCAATCCAATACCAGACGAGCCGCCGGTCACGAGCGCTTTTTTACCATCTAATCGGAATGAAGGTGTTTGAGGGAGCTGCATCATTGTCCATCCTTGTTAATCGCTGCGCCTCAATGTGTCACGAGAGCGCGCAATGTCCATCCCAAATCTAAACTTGGCTCAGAATTTCTCCATCATCGCCATGGCGCGGTCGCCACGCTTGGGCTGAGTGTTGCGCACAGCGCAACCCAGCCTCCCAATAATACCGTGTTGTTGCCAGAAAATGCACCCCCATATGGCACTCATGACACAGACAGTCCAACTAAGACAGGGGCCGCTTCCCCAAGAGATGCGCACCCTGCTGCACGATTATCCGCGCGATGCTTGGCCGGATCATCCGCATTTCGCCCGTTCGATCCAAAACTGGCTCGGCGCTCATCAAATGTTTCGGGATTTGGGCAACCATATCGAGACGCAAACACAAAGGATTCTTGATAAAGACATCGACGAAGATCGCTATCTCAACACGCTCAATCGCTATGGTACGGCGCTCATTCAAAATCTGCACGGGCACCATAGTTGGGAAGATCAAAGTTATTTTCCCGAGCTCTCGCGGGCCGATCCTCGGTTTGACCGGGGGCTGGACGTGCTCGAAAGTGATCACGATATGCTTGATAAAGTCCTTGATGACTTCACGCGCACATTGGTGCGTGCGATCCATGTGACCCAAGATGCCGATGCACTGACATCCGATTGCGCCACGATTTTGGGGCATGCCGATGTGATCAATCGGTTCCTATCGCGGCACCTTGCCGATGAAGAGGACCTCGTCGTGCCGATCTTGTTGCATCACAAAATGCGAGGATAACCTCAGGGCGCCGCACCACTGCGGCGCCCTGTTGCCCATTCATCTCAATTGAACTTTGGTTAAAATTTCTTATGTTATGGGGCAACGGGACAGGGATCATCAATGTCGCATTGGAAAATTAGCCTGTGGGCCATCACACTGGCGGCCGCGGGCTTGCCTCTTTATATTCACTTTCCGCATTTTGCGACGATGCAATTGGGGCTCTCTTTGGGGTGGGTTGGGGTGATGCTGACAGTGCTGCGCATTGTGGACATGGCCCAAGATCCACTGCTGGGATGGCTTGCTCAAAGGGGGCCTTTCTCGCAAAACACTCTTGCGCGCGCTGTCGCCTTGGGGCTGGGCACGGGGGGCTTTATGCTCTTTGCGGCGCCGTCTTTGATTTTGACGCTCACGGGTTCCGCACTGAGCTATCCGCATCTATGGTCAGTGATTTGGCTAACCGTTACTTTCTCCGCCTATAGCCTTGGTATGATTTTACTCTATGGCCAAACGCAAAACTGGTCTGGTCAAACAGACATCAAAGGACAATTTAGCGTCGCCAAATATCGCGAATTAGGGATGTTAATCGGTGTAGTGGTCTTGGCGATCACGCCATCTTTGGCCTCAATCAGCGTTGGGCCCGCACTGGGCTATGCGGCCGTTGGGATCGTGATCGCCGCCCTTTCCGTGGCCGCTGTGATATGCCAGCGCGGCCTGTGGCACGAAAGGGACACGCCTCAGATATCTGCCCCGCACACCTCATGGCGCGATACATTGCGCCATGGCACGATCCCGCTGTTGGGATTGGCTTGGGTCAATTCGTTGCCCGTGGCGATAACCTCCACCACATTCGTGTTTTTTGTCGAAGATTACTTGGAATTGGACATGCTCTCGGGGCCGTTGCTGATTGTGTTTTTCATTTCATCCGCTCTTGGGGTGCCGGTCTGGACGGCACTGGCGCGGCGCATTGGAACGCGCGCCACATTGCTGTGCGCAATGGGTTTGGCCTTGGTCTGCCTTAGCTTTACGTTAACTTTGAACCAAGGTGATCTGTGGGCCTATGTTTTTGTGTGTCTGACGACCGGATTTGCCATTGGGGCAGATTTAGTGCTCTTGCCATCGCTATTTACTGCACATTTGGCGCGTCATGCCTTGCCGCAATCGCAGGCCTTTGGCCTATGGTCTTTTGCCAGCAAACTGGCCCTTGTGGGGGCGGCGCTGATTGCCTTGCCAATTTTGGATTGGGTAGCGTTTTCATCGGGTACGGATAATTCCGACACAGCCCGCAGCGCGCTTTTGTGGCTATATGCCGGCGTGCCAGCAGGCCTCAAGCTATTGTCGTTTTTATGGGTGGCCGCATTGCCGCGCTCTGTGTTTCACGAGCAGCCCGCGGCATAAACCACACGTGTTACGTCAATCGTTTTGGGAACCCATCAGCGCGCAAATCTGTATCGAGACGATCCTCAAGTAGCTTGGCAATCATCGGCGATTGCGCGTCACGGCCATAGGCGGCAGCGGCCTCGACATAGGTTTGCTCGGTCATGGATGCCAATTCAAGGGGCACCCCAAATTCGCGCCCAAACCCCAAGGCAAATCCCAGATCCTTAAGCGCGAGATCCATATTGAAACCAACGTCATAGGATCCGCTTAACACCAGCGCCCCTTCTGTTTCATGCACAAAGCTATTGCCAGAGCTGGCGCGGATCGCCTCCCATGCGGTTTTCAAATCGAGCCCGCCGCGTTTGGCGAGCATCAATGCCTCGGCATCGGCCTTAAGATGAATAAAGGCCAACATATTTGTGATAACTTTGATGATCGCCGCTGACCCAATCGGCCCCATCAAAAAAACCTCTTTGCCCATCGCTTGGATGGCAGGCTCATGTTCCTCAAACACCGCGCGCTCGCCGCCCACAAGCATTGTGATTTCACCGCGGTGGGCCAAATGCACCCCCCCGGTGACAGGTAGTTCAAGGGTTTTGATGCCAAGCGCCTCGGCCCGTGCAGACATTTCCAAAATATCCTCGCGCGAGACCGTGGACATTTCAATCCAAGTCTTTCCCTCGGCCATCTGCGGCAAAATAATATCCAAGGTCGCCTTTGAGATTTTTGGATTGGGCAAACAGGTGATCACCGCGTCGACCTGCGCCGCCATCTGCGCCGGCTCGGCCGTGCGTGCGCCTTGATCCAGCACAGGCTGCATTCGCGCAGCGTCTAAATCATAGACCATCACCTCAAACCTTGCTTTGAGCAAGTTCAACGCAAGCCCTGCCCCCAGCTCGCCGCAGCCGATCATTCCGTATTTCATGTCACTCTCCTCTTGGGAAACGTTGGTTGTCTTCGACATCATTTAAATCCATGTGATTGCGCATAAACCGCTCTGATGCCTGTTTCAAAGGTTGATGATCCCATGGATAATATTGGCCATTGCGCAGTGCCTCGTAGACCACTTTGCGGCGCGCCTGCGATTTGCGCACGTCGCGGTCGAATTGCGGTAAGTTCCATCGCTCATCCGCCATGGCGGCCAAGGTTTGGGCGGCCTTAGCATGCTCTGGATCCTCAAAAACATTCGTCAATTCATGCGGATCGGCGTCTAGATCAAACAACTGATCGGGATCCAAGAGGCAGCGATTGAATTTATACGGGCCATGGCGCAATGACACCAATGGCGCATAGCTCGCCTCGGCCGCATATTCCATGGCAACGGGGCTTGTGCGCGGCGCGCCTTTTGCCAAGGGCAAGATGCTTTGACCTTGGGTCCACGGCGCGACCTCGTCCATCGAAATGCCGGCCACATCGCACAGGGTTGGGCACACATCGATATTGCTGACAGGGGTCCGTTCGAGCCGTGGCTCAAGCCCCGGGGCACTTAGCATCATCGGCACGCGCGAGGATCCCTCGTAAAAGCTCATTTTAAACCAAAGACCGCGCTCGCCCAGCATATCGCCATGATCTGAAACAAACAGGATCACGGCCTCTTGGCGCGTGCGCTCGAGCGTGTCTAAAATCTCGCCCACTTTGTCATCAAGATAGGAAATATTGGCAAAATACGCGCGGCGGGACCGCTTGATATCCTCTTGAGTGATGTCAAATTCGCGCCAATTGTTCGCATCGAAAATACGCTTGGAATGCGGGTCATGATCCTCGTAGTCCATGGCGGGCACTTGGGGCAAAAGATGCTCGCACTCCTCGTATAAATCCCAGTATTTTTTGCGCGCCACATACGGATCATGCGGATGGGTAAAGCTGACGGTCAAGCACCACGGCCGCGGGTCATGCCCCCGCGACAGGTCATACAGCTTGCGCGTCGCTTCATAGGCCACTTCGTCATCGTATTCCATTTGATTGGTGATCTCGGCCACGCCCGCCCCTGTCACCGATCCCATGTTATGATACCACCAATCAATCCGCTCACCAGGTTTACGGTAATCGGGGGTCCAGCCAAAGTCGGCAGGATAGATATCGGTGGTCAGGCGCTCTTCAAACCCGTGCATTTGATCGGGGCCGACAAAATGCATCTTGCCCGACAGGGCGGTATGATAGCCCGCGCGGCGCAAATGATGCGCATACGTCGGTAGATCTGAGGGGAACTCAGCCGCGTTATCATAGACACCTGTGACCGACGGCAATTGCCCCGACATAAACGCCGCGCGCCCCGGCGCGCACAGCGGCGAGGCCGTGTAACAATTTTCAAATCGTACCGATTGCGCCGCCAACCGCTTGAGATTGGGCGCATGCAACCACGGGGCCGGCCCATCTGGAAACAATGTGCCATTGAGTTGATCCACCATCAGGATCAGAATGTTTGGCGACGACATCAGCTCGCCAAATGAATATTAAACGCCGCGCGGATGCGGGCATCCGTCACATCGTCAATACACGGCACATGATTGTCATAAATCCGTGCAATTCGGGCTTGGGCATTGGCGATCAGATCAGGCTTGCCCTTTTCAATCCATTCTTTGGGTGATGAGCGATCAGAGAGCACAGGATAAATATACTCCGTTTGCATCAAACTGAGCGTTTGATCATGCCCCAAATAATGCCCTGGCCCCTCGAGACAGACGGATTTCATCGCATCAATGCTGACTTTATCCTCCGTGACTTCGATCCCACGCACACAGCGCATCACTTGCCCCAACATGTCATCACCGAGCACGAGCGACTCCAGACAAAAGCCAAGCAACGACGCATGCATCCCGACGGACTCGTAAACCATATTGAGGCCCGACAGACCCGCCATCACATTTGAAATTGCCTGCTCCCAACCGGCCTGCATGTCCGGCATTTTCGCATCCGCGATCCCCGCTGCCGCGCCGCCGACAAGACCATAAAAACTGTGCATCTGCGCGCAGCCCGCCGTGAGCAAAGCCTGCTCGCCCGATCCGCCTGACATCGCACCCGTTCTGAGATCCGACACAAAGGGCCATGTGCCAAAGATGCACGGATGCCCCTCTTTGATCGAATTGACATAGACAAGCCCTGCCAAACACTCGGCCACCGCCTGCACAATCGCCGTCGCAATCGGCGCAGGTGCCGTGGCCCCTGCCTGCCCCGCAGAGAGCAGCAACACAGGCATGCCTGCGTGGATCATGCCTTCCATCACTTCGCAGGATTCCGTGGCGAATTTCATTGGCGGTACAACAAAGCAATTCGAATTCGACACAAACGGACGGGCGCGCCATGCCTCTTCACCGCCAGCGATATGATGGACAAGCTCGATGCATTTTTCATTGTGCGACGGCTCGGTGATCGAGGTGCCCACATGCTTTTTCGTACCCATACAGCAGGCATAGATCGTGTTAAGATCCATCTCAAGATTATCAACGATATCGCGGGCCACCATCGGCCGCTGTAGGAAATGGATATTGTCACAGGCATCGACGATGCGCGCGGCGTTAAAAATATCGCGCACGGTACTGTCTCGATATTCGTTGCCGTTCACATCAACCAAATGCACGGCGGCGCCGGCTGTGCCGAAATAGACCCGATTGCCACCGAGTTCCAAGTCATGCTTGGGATCCCGCCCACACAGAGTGACGGTTTTCGGTGTCTTGGCGATCATATCTTCGACTAAGGCCCGCGGGAACCTTAGGCGACCATCATCCCCCAAGAGGGCGCCTTGGGCGACCATGGCATCAATGCCGGTTTGCGGGGCTTGGCTTAGGCCAATTTGCTCCAGCGCATCAAGCGCCGCGTGGTGAATACGCTGCACATCGGCATCACTAAGCGGGCGGTATTGCCCCCCTGACATGCCACCATAGACTGGGCGGGACTCTAGCGGCGCAGATCGCGCTGCAACACGGGCCGCACGGCCCCCACCTCGACGAGATTTCACTTGTTCGTTCATGAGCGCACCTTTTGCGACGTTGGATCATAAAGAGGTTTGAGCGAGGGGGTCGCCGCAACGCGCACCCCTGCCACTTCAATTTCGTACCGCGAGGCCAGCACCTCTTCGACGCTCTGACCGGTGCAGGGCACATAGCCCATGCCCACAGCCGCGCCCAAAGAATGGCCGTAATTGCCCGAGGTGAGATGCGAGACGAACGCACCATCGCGAATGATCGGTTCATTGTGATAGAGCAGCGGCTCTGCATCGTTCAGCAGAAACTGCACCATGCGTCGATCCAGCCCCGCCTCTCGCTTGGCCAGCACAGCGTCGCGGCCCATAAAATCATCTTTTTTGCGATCCACGGCAAAGCCGAGCCCCGCCTCGAGCACATGATCTTCGCAAGTGATGTCATGCCCAAAGTGGCGGAACCCTTTTTCAATGCGGCAGCTGTCCATCATATGCATGCCGCAATAGGCGCCGTTCATCTCTTCGAGTGCGGGGGCGAGGGTTTCAAACACATGCCCCGCCATATCCGCGCTAACGTAGATTTCCCATCCCAACTCACCAACATATGAAACGCGGTGCGCCCTTGCGAGGCCCATGCCGATTTCAATCTCTTGGGCCGTGCCAAAGGGAAACGCATCGTTGGAAAAATCATTGGGGCTTACTTTTGCCAGCAAGTCGCGCACATTTGGGCCCATGACGGCCAAGACCCCTTCGCCGGCGGTCACATCGGTGATCACGACGTTTGCATCACCAAGATGGCGCAACAGCCACTCTTGATCGGCCCGCCGCGTTGCGGCTGGCGTTACCATGACATATGCCGTCTCGCTCAGGCGCGTGACTGTGATATCCGCCTCGATCCCGCCAGTAGAATTGAGCATTTGGGTATAGACAATCTTGCCCACTGGCACATCCATTTGTGCTCCGCACACACGATTCAAAAAGGCGCAGGCCTCCCGCCCTTCAATCCGAATTTTACCAAAGCTGGTCATATCATAAAGACCGACATTGTCGCGCACGGCCATATGTTCGGCTTTGGAATTTTCGAACCAGTTTTGACGTTTCCAACTATAGCGATATTCACGCTCTTGCCCCTCGCGGGCAAACCAATTGGCCCGTTCCCAACCGGAAATCTCGCCAAAGACGGCGCCTTTGGCCTCGAGATGACCATGAAACGGCGTGCGCCGAACGCCCCGCGCCGTCGCCTTTTGGCGATAGGGGAAGTGATCGGCATAGAGCAAGCCTAGCGTTTCTTTGGACCGCTCAAAGAGAAAGTGCTTGTTGGTCTGATAGGGCTGCGCGCGGGCGATATCCACATCCCCCAGATCAAAGGGCTTTTCACCGCTATCCATCCATTGCGCCAAAGCCATGCCAGCGCCGCCCGCCGATTGAATACCAATCGAGTTAAATCCAGCGGCAACCCACACATTATCCATATCAGGGGCCTGCCCCATCATATAGGCATTGTCTGGCGTAAAACTCTCAGGCCCATTAAAGAACGTATGGATCCCCGCCTCTTGCAACATGGGCATCCGCTCCATCGCGGCCTCGAGGATGGGTTCGAAATGATCGATATCTTCGGGGAGTTGATCAAATTCAAACTCTTCGGAAATGCCCTGCATACCCCACGGTTTTGAATGCGGCTCAAAGGCGCCCAGCATCATCTTGCCGGCATCTGTTTTGTAATAGGCCGCCTCGTCGGGCACGCGCAGCACGGGCATATCGCCCAAGCCCGTGATCGGCTCAGACACAATGTAGAAATGCTCGCAGGCATGCAGCGGAACCACAGTGTTCATCGCATGGCCCACCTCGCGGCCCCACATGCCGGCGCAGTTGATCACATGCTCGGCCTCGATCACGCCTGTGGCCTCGGCGGTGGCCCATTCAACATGGGTGATGCGCCGACCCGAGCGGATAAATTGAGTGGCTTTGGTGTCTTCAAAAATCTGTGCCCCGTTCATGCGCGCGCCTTTGGCCAGCGCAAGGGCAATATTCGCAGGGTCCCCTTGCCCATCTTTGGGCAAATAGACGCCGCCAACGACGTCTTGGATATTGAGATACTCATAGCGGCGGGCCACCTCTTGTCGTGAGATTTCCTCGATATCCACACCAAAAGCCCGCGCCATTGATGCGCTGCGCAGCAACTCTTCGTTGCGCTCTTGGGTTAAGGCAACGGTGATGGATCCCACACGTTTGAACCCAGTCTCTAGACCTGTCTCGGCGGCCAAATTGCCGTAGAGCTCTTGGGAATACTTGGCCAAACGGGTCATATTCGCCGTGGCCCGCAGCTGAGCGATCAAGCCCGCGGCATGCCATGTCGTGCCAGACGTGAGCTTTTTGCGTTCCAACAAAACGATATCTTGCCAGCCCAGTTTGGCCAAATGATAGGCCACCGAGCAACCAATCACGCCGCCCCCGACAATGACGACCCGTGCTTTTTGTGGAATATTCGCCATGTGGCCCTCTTATATTATGTGATGTCCCGCTGCGCGCAGCTGCGCAGCCAGTTCCTTGATATGCGCAGGGCCCACTTCGCAGCAGCCCCCGACGATACTGGCCCCTTGATCGACCCAAGACAGAGCGATCTGCGCATAGGCCTCTGGCGTCAGATCGTGACGCTCTTCTAATGCCGCAACGGTCGGTTTATCTTGTAAAAACCCATCTGAAATCTTGGTAAACCCATTGCCAAAGGCGCCAAAGGGTTTGCCACATTCCTTGAGAACGTCCAGACCTGCGCCGATCACTTCGGGCCGCGAGCAATTGATCAACACGGCATCGACGCGGTGCGCTTGGAGTATGGGCAATAGATCGGCGACCGGCTCGCCTGAGCGCAGTTTAGTGCCCTCGTCATCGGACACACTCACCGCAATCCAAACAGGTTTTACCCCTTGATCGGTGGCGCGCAAAACGCCCTCTGCGGCCTCAATCGATGATACCGTTTCAATGAGCAACAGATCACAGCGCGCGTCCAAATAGGCCACGATATCCTCGTATTGCGCTGCGGCCACCTCTGGAGAGGGGGCCAAATCCGGTCGATAGCTGGCACCTAAGGGGCCAATACCTCCGGCGACGCGGCCATGTCCGGCGCTTTGACGGGCCTCTTTGGCCATGCTGACGGCGACATCCCACAGCTGTGCGATGGGCGTCGTCACGCCGTTTTTATCCAAGCGATCTTGCAAAATGGCATAGGTGTTCGTTGTCGCAATCGTGGCGCCCACATCGAAATATTCGGCATGCACAGCGCGGACATGTTCGGGCGCCTCTATCATCACTTGGGTGGACCACAGCGGCGTTGGCGCCTCGCCACTGCGCTTAACCACCTCTTGCCCAATCGAGCCGTCAAGTAAAATTACATCGCTCATGCGCGCAGTCTTTCATTTTGTGGATCCCACAAAGGTGCATCGGCCTGAACCGTCGCGCTGTACCGTTTGCCAAAAATCTCCACTTCAAGCGCCGTACCAGGCGCAGCCGCTGTCGGGGCGATCATTGCCAAGGCGACATGCGCATTCACGCGGTATCCCCACGCGGCTGATGTTGTCTCACCCACCACTGTATCGCCGTGCCACACAGTGGACATGTAGGGTGCCTCGAATGCGTCGCACTCAATGATCAGCGTGGAAAATTGCTTGGTCACGCCGCGCTGTTTTTCTGCCAAAAGGGCCGCTTTGCCGCGGAAGTCGTCTTTCTCCCAATGCACAAACCGCTCTAGCCCGCCTTGCAAGATGGTGTAATCCGTCGAAAGATCCCCTTTCCACGCGCGATAGCCTTTTTCCACGCGCAGCGCATTGAGCGCGAACATGCCAAACGGCGTCGCCCCTGCGGCCAACACCGCCTCATAAAGGGCAGGCAGCGCATCGTTGGCCGCATGAATTTCCCAGCCCAGCTCACCGGCAAAACTCACACGGGCCAAGGCACAGGGCTGCCCCGCAACCGTCGCCTTTTGATGCGACAACCATGACGCAGACAGATCCGCATCCGTGCCCATCGCCGCAAACGCCTCGCGCGATTTTGGCCCCGTGACGATCAACGTGCCATAGTCGCGTGTATGATCCGTAAGGGTCAGCCCCTCGGCCAGATGGTTTTGCAACCATTCGAAATCATGCCATTGGGCAGAGGCGGCCGTGATCAATGTCATGTGATCTGGGCCGTGGCGCATGATCGACATCTCGGTCACAATGCGCCCTTGGTCATCTGCAAAATATCCCAGCCCCATACGCCCCACTTTGGGCAAGCGTCCAGTGATCTGGGTCAACAGCCATGCGGCAGCGCCATCCCCAGAGAGGTCAAACCGAGAAAACCCAGGGAGATCCAAGACACCCACGCCATCCCGCACTGCGGCGCATTCGGCTGCGACGCGTGGCTCCCATGGGCCGACACGGTCCCATGTATGCGTTGCGGCCTCGGATGTGTCATCGCCGTCTTGGGCGAAATAATTCGCGCGTTCCCACCCGTTATACGCGCCAAACTGTGCGCCCAATGCTTTGACTTTCTCATGCACCGGCGACAATTTTCGATCGCGCGCAGCCGGCCACTCATGATGGGGGAAATGCATTGCATATTCGTTGCAATACACTTCAAGCCCCTTTTGATCGCAATACTCTTGATCCGTATAATCGGTATAGCGGCGTGGATCGCATGACCACATATCCCATTCTGTTTGCCCCTCAACGATCCACTCTGCCAGCACTTTGCCCGCACCGCCGCCTTGCGCGATACCGAACGTAAAGACACAGGCCTCAAAGGCATTGCGCACCCCGGGCATCGGACCAATCAGCGGCATCCCATCGGGCGCATAGGGGATCGGACCATTGATGATCCGCTCGACCCCCGCGCTGCCTGCCAAAGGCACACGCTCCATCGCATCCGCAACAATGTCCATGATCCGATCCAGATCATCTTGATAAAGTTGAAAGCTGAAATCCTCTGGCATTTTGTTATCGGCCGTGACCCAATGCGCCTTGCCGTTGGGCTCATAGGGGCCAATATTAAATCCGTTTTTCTCTTGGCGTAGGTAATACGAGACATCCACATCGCGCACCAAGGGCAGCTTGCCGCCCTTTTCTTTGGCAAAGGCTTCGATCTCGGGCACTTGTGAGGTTAGCACGTATTGATGCTCCATCACCATCATCGGCACGGTGCGCCCGCCATAGGGCTTGAACCATTCCCCGACTTTTTGCGCATAATAGCCCGCAGCATTCACAACGTATTCACAGGCGATATCGCCCTTATCGGTGTGGACGATCCACGAATGATCTGGCTTTTGCGTCACGCCCGTGGCGGGGCAAAACCGCTCAATCCGCGCGCCTAAACCGCGCGCACCCTTGGCCAAAGCTTGGGTCAGCTGCGCGGGATCAATATCGCCATCCGTCGGATCGTGCAGAACAGAGTGCAAATCATGCGTGGATAAAAACGGATACATCTCGACCGCTTCGTCAAGTGTCAACATCGACATATCAATCCCTTGATAGCGTCCCATCCCGCAGGCGCGCTCAAATTCTTGAGTACGCTCTTTGGAATGACTCAGGCGTAGCGATCCTGTGACGTGATAATTCATCGGGTAATCGACCTCATCGGCCAAACCGCGATACAGCTCGGTCGAGTAGCGCTGCATATTCATCACGGACCACGATGTCGAGAAGGTCGGCACATTGCCAGCCGCATGCCATGTCGATCCGGCGGTTAGTTCGTTTTTCTCAAGTAAAACGCAATCCGTCCACCCCGCTTTGGCAAGATGATAGAGCGCAGACGTTCCGACAGCCCCGCCTCCGATAATGACAACGCGCGCAGTGGTGGGGAAATCTGACATGGGGGCCTCCGGTCTTAGTTTTGCAAATAACCTGATCTAAATTTCAAAGCGTGACAAGAGGACTATTTACATTATATTAATCGAAAATTTCGATTGAAGGACGACAATGCAACTGTCTTGGTTAGAAACATATTTAGACGTGCTCGACAGCGGTAATTTCAACGTCACCGCCGAGCATATGGGCCTAACGCAAAGTACAGTCTCGCACCGCATCTCTCAATTAGAGGCGGCCTTGGGTCAAAAGCTCTTTACCCGCGGGCGGATGGGGGCCGCGCCCAGCAAATACGGCCGCGCCTTTGAAACACGTGCGCGGCGCATCATGCGAGAGTGGAACGAGGCGATCGGCGACGGAGAAACAAGCGCGGCCCAAGATCTGCGCCTTGGGCTGCAATATGACATCGCCAACATCATGGCGGGGGATGTCGTCACGCAGTTGCGCGAACAATTTCCCCACACACCGATTTACGCCGAGGTCGATTATTCCACGCAGATGGCCATCGATCTAGAGGCGGGCCGTCTGGACGTCGCCCTATTGTTTACACCCACAGCGCGAGCCGATATTCATCACCTGCCGTGGATCAATTTCACCTATCGCATGGTGGCCCCGCGTAACATTTCCCTCAGTGAGGTCACGCAAGACGCTTACATTTTTCCAAATATTTCGCCCAGCTTCGCCGCAGAGCATCGCCACCGACTACCCCATCTAAGCAATTGCCAACTCACCTCCGGCCAATCCATCGCCCTGATGCAATTTGCCCGCGATCTCAGCGGCGTGACCTATATAGCCGAAGATATAGCCGCGCCTCATATCATGAATGGCACATTACACTTTGTCGAAGATGCCCCCATTTTACAGCAGCAAAGTTTTATCTGCTGCCACATTGCCAAACGTACAGGCCGCATGATGGGTCGTGTGCGCCGCGCGATCAGGACGCTTTGATCACCTCTTGGCGCTGTTGCCCAAGCCCCTCGATGCCCAACTCAACAACATCCCCCTCTTTGAGGAAAACAGGCGGCGACATCCCAAGACCGACCCCCTCAGGCGTGCCAGTGGCGATAATATCACC
>JBDNBY010000082.1:0-33301 GCA_039767595.1 Paracoccaceae bacterium
CGCCCGTCCCTGCCGTTTGCGAGAGGACAACACCGCGCGCGCCAAGGATACCTTCGATCCACGCCAAGTCGGTCAATTTATCAAAAACCACCTCAGGAGAGGCCGGAACTGTTGTTGCTTCTAAACGCATGGGATCCTCACTACATCACTCACTCCACTTAGGCGCGATTACCACGAGTCTTCAAGCCATTTTTGCAAAACAAAATGGGCAATCGCCCCAGCGCGCGGTGGCAGTAGGCTATCATGCGTGCCCGCATAGGCCTGCAAAAGCTCTTGCTTACTAACCCAGCGCACGTCGGCCATTTCAGTTTCATCAATGGTGATGGCGCTATGGGTCGCCTCGGCCGCCACGGCCACCATCAACGAGGCAGGAAAGGGCCACGGCTGTGACACCAGCAAACGCACGGGGCCGATATGGACGCCGGCCTCTTCGAACACTTCGCGCGCCGTGGCCTGTTCGAGGCTTTCGCCAGGTTCGACAAAACCGGCAAGGATCGAATACAGACCTTCTGGAAAGCCCAAGCCGCGCCCCAGCAAAACCCGATCTTGATCGGTAATGAGCGCGATCACGACAGGATCGGTGCGCGGAAACTGAGGCCGATTGCACGAGCGGCACAGCGCCGACCACCCCATTTTTTGTAGATCAAGCGGCCCAGCACAGCGCGGGCAAAATTGATACGCCTGATGCCACCGCACAATGCCGCACAACAGGGCCGCAATACTCGCGTCATCCTCACTCATATGCGGCATAATCGCCCGCAATTCATGAAATCCACCAGAAAAATCCGGATGCGTTTGCACCGAATGATCCGAAAACCCACCCAAAAGGGACAGGTCTTGACCCACGGCATCCCATTCGTGCAAGTCATACCCAAAGAGCACGCGCGCCTGCGCGCCAGATCCAATTTTACCAATTAGAATCAATTGCTCTTTGTGTACGGCAAGATGATCTAAAGGCAGCTCGATCAACTGCCCATCGTCCGTACACAGCAGCTTGCCTCGCCAATGAATCACAGCACGACAATCAAATTTCGCCTCAATTTCCATCACAGATTGCGTGCGCAGAAGATCCGCCCGATCTAATGTGCCTCCTGCTAAGCATACTGTTTGATCTTGCATCATTTTTGTTGCACCAATGCCCCTGAGTTCACCTGCGCTAAGTCTGACAGAACAGTCACGATTAGGCCAGAGCGCTCTTGGGGGAAATATGTCAGGCAGTCTAAAACTTAGGATTCTCGCGACAACAGATTTGCACGCGCATCTGTTGCGATACGATTATCTGCACGACACAGCGACCAGTAAATTCGGATTAGAAGGGCTCGTTGATGTCATCCGTGCGGCTGCGCTGGACTGTGATGCGGCAATTTTGGTGGACAATGGTGATCTTTTGCAAGGGTCGCTGATGGGGGAGATCGCCGAAGATCATCCCATGGTCGAGGCGCTTAATCTTTTGGGCTACACGGCTGCCACAGCGGGAAATCACGACTTTAACTTTGGGCTCACCTATCTAGAACACGCGGTCAGCCAATCCCATTTCACATGGGTCAATGCCAATATAACTGAGCGCGCCACCGCCCAGCCGCCGGCAGGGATGCAGCGGCATTTGATCCATCAGCTAGACCTATCGCACAAGGGCCTCCCCCCGCTGAACATCGGCATCACGGGGGCCGCGCCGCCCCAGATTTTGAATTGGGACGCTCAGCTTTATTACGGCGCCTTAGATATCGAGGACAGCCAAACAGCCCTCTTGCGAGAGGCACAGATTATGCACGAGGCGGGCGCCGATTTGAAAATTGCGCTATGCCATTTTGGCGTCAGCGATGCCGCCCCTGAGCCAAATTGCGAAAACCCCGCACGCGCCGTCGCTGCGACGCGGGTCTTTGATGGTCTCGTATTGGGCCATACCCATCAGCTATGTCCCACGGTGCAAGGGGCCACACTCGAGACGCCCAGCGTCATGGCGGGATATTTTGGCTCGCATCTGGGCATTTTGGAATACGCGTTTGACCTCGATGAAGATGGGTGGGTTTTGCGCTCTGGCGCCGCGCGACTTGTTCCTGCTCAGCCCCCCAGCGCCGCGCATTTCGCAGAGCATCCCCAGATTAACCAAGCGCATCAACGCACGCTGAGGGCGCTACGCCAAGAGATCTGTCCGAATGACACCCCCACTCGCGCCCATTTCACAGAAGTCGGCGTCGATCCGATTTGGCCGATCATCGCCAGCTCTCAGCTTGAATGGGCACAGGCGCAACCGGCCCTCTCGGATCGTCCTATTCTCGCGGCCATCGCGCCCATTCATATAGCGCGGTTCAAGGATGAATTTTCCGACACAGTTGTACGCGGGGCCGGCGTTCAAATGCGCCATATACAGCAACTGGTTCCCTATCCCAACACACTGGCGGTCATCCCGATGACAGGTGCACAAATCATCGCCTATCTAGAGCGCGCCGCCTCTTATTTTGCGCCACTTGCACATCAAACGCTGCGCGCGCAACAGGCCGCCTATAACTTTGATGCGCTCTTTGGGATCACTTATGATATCAATATCGACGCGCCGCCGCGCAATGTTGGGCTTGGCCGGTTACACGCCCCAGACGCCCAGCGCATCGAAAATGTAATGTACCAAGGCCGTCCACTTAGGCTGGATCAAGAGTTTTGGGTGATCACCAATCATCATCGTGCCGGCGGCGGCGGGCAGTTCCCCAACACAGGGCCGCAGGCCAGTCTTGACCTCAACCTCCCGCCAGTCAAAGCGCGCGATGTGCTCACCTCATATTTGCAAACCTATGGGCTATGGTGCGCCTCGCGGCATCTGCCATTTCGCGTCACGTCGCGCAGCGATACGCCGATCCGTTTGGATATCACGGCGGGCGCTGCCGAGCATTTACATCAAATTGCGCATTTGTCCCCGCAGGTCATTGATCAAACCACTGGGGCGGGTCATCGCTCTGATCTATGCACCATCACCGTCACGCTGCCCAAGCCCTAGCGCGGCACATTACGCCGTGTGACCGCACACCGCACAAGAGGGGCGCGGCTTGATCGCCATCACGCGGCTCTCGCCATAAAGTGCGTCATAGATCAACATCTGCCCCAGCAATCCCTGCCCAGCGCCCGTCACATGTTTGAGCGCCTCACTGGCCATCATAGCCCCAACAATGCTCGGCAACGGTGAGAAGACCCCAGCCTCAGCACAGCTCGGGGCGAGATGCGGCGCGGGCGGGGCGTCAAAGACGCATTTATAACACGGCGTGCCCTTGGCCGTGTCAAAGACACTGAGCTGTCCTTCCCATTGCGAGAGGGCCCCTAAAACAAGCGGTTTTTTCTGTGCATGACAAATGCGGTTGGCCAAATAGCGTGTGTCAAAACTGTCACTGCCATCAATGACGAGGTCATACTCGGCGACCAACGCGTCGGCATTACTTTCATCAAACGCCCGATGATAGGGCTTGACCGTCACATAGGGGTTTTGCGCGACAATCGCCGCTTGGGCCGAAAACACTTTGGGCAGGCCGATATCGGCATCCTTGTGGATCAGCTGGCGCTGTAAATTCGACAAGTCCACCACATCGGGATCAATAATGCCAATGGTGCCGACGCCAGCCCCCCCAAGGATTTGCAACACTGGGCTGCCCAAGCCGCCCGCCCCAATGACCAAGATGTTCGCCGACTTGATCTTGCGCTGCCCCAAGCCGCCAATTTCGCGCAACATAATATGGCGCGCAGAGCGGGTCAGCTCACTCGCGCTATCCACAGCTGGCTTTGGTGTATCTTGCGAGGCGTTTTGCCGATCGACACGCATCCGCGCCATGCCCAAAACCGCCCTGTACCCATTGACCACCAATAGGAGCACAAACAGCACCAGCCAACTAGACGGTTGATCGCCCAAGATGACATGCACTGCCGGCACCCCATAAGCCAGCCCTGCGAACGCGCCGCATAGAGCCGTGATCGCCCATAAACGAAGGGCCACAGGAATATCGCGCAACCGGCCCAGCACCCAAATGCCAATCGCCAAGGCTAAAAATACAATCATGTGCCGTGCACCCCAGTTGAGCCAAATCCGCCCGCGCCGCGCTCGGTCTCGGGCAGGTGATCGGTGACGGTCCACTGCGCTTGGGGCGCGGGGGCAATCACGCCTTGGGCCACGCGCATGCCATGGGTGATGTCAAAGGGCTCTGTGCCAAGATTGATCATCAAAACTTTGACTTCGCCGCGATAATCACAATCGATCGTTCCAGGGGCGTTGGCCACGGTCAGCCCATGTTTATAGGCCAATCCCGAGCGCGGCCTGATCTGCAATTCATAGCCAAACGGGATCGCCATATGAAGACCCGTGGGCACAAGCGCCCGCTGCATCGGCGCAAGCTTCAGGCCAGATGCCCGAAGATCTTCGGGGAAATTGGCCACAACATCGGCCCCTGCGGCCCCCGTCGTCGCATAGTGCGGCACGGGGAGAGTTCGATCCGCCTGCGGGCCCCACATGAGGGGAATTTCAATCGTCATGATGCCTCTGTTTGGAAATGAGTTGCGATCCGCTGCGCCAATTGACGGGCGACATCCTCTTTTTGCGCGCGCGGCCATGGCTCGGCGCCGCGCTCGGTGATCAAAACCACTTGGTTTTCCGTACCACCCATAATGCCCGTATGGGCCGAGACGTCATTGGCGACGATCCAATCACAGCCTTTGCGCACGCGTTTGTCTGTGGCATGCTCGACGACGTTTTCCGTCTCTGCGGCAAAGCCAATGACCAATTCGGGGCGCGCTTGGCTGCGCTGCGCCACTTGGGCCAAAATATCTGGGTTTTGCGTAAACTCTATATTCGACAGGCCTTGGCCCGCGTCTTTCTTCAGCTTTTCTGTCGCGGGGGACGCAACGGCGTAATCAGCTACCGCGGCGGCGAAAATAGCGATATCCGCCGAACGCTCCAGCGCGTGATCAACAGCGGCCTGCATCTGCTGCGCGGTTTCCACTTCGACAATCTGCGCCCCTTTGGGCCGCGCCGCCGTGGCAGGGCCAGTGACAAAGACCACGTCACAGCCTAACTCAATAAGGGCGTTGGCAATCGCGCTGCCCTGCGCGCCCGAACTGCGATTGGCAATATAGCGCACGGGATCAATCGGCTCATGCGTGGGGCCAGAGGTGACCACCGCGCGTCGGCCCGCCAAAGGCCGCGGCGCATGGCGCAGCTGTTCCAAAATCGCCGCGGCGATATGGTCAACCTCTTGCAACCGGCCCATGCCGTATTCGCCGCAGGCCATGGTCCCCTCAACGGGGCCACAAAATAGAATGCTATCTTGCTGTAATTGCGCGATATTGCGCTGTGTTGCGGGATGCTCCCACATGCGCACATTCATCGCCGGCACCACCATCACGGGCGCGTCGGTTGCCAATACCAACGTGGACGCCAGATCATCCGCCTGCCCCATAGCCATTTTAGCCATAAAATCCGCTGTCGCAGGGGCAACAACGATCAAATCAGACGCCCGAGACAAAGTGATATGCCCCATTTTGCCCTCTTGCGTGACATCGAATAATGTTTGGACCGGCGGATGTTCGGCCAAGGCCCCCACACTAAGCGGAGTGACAAACTCTGCCCCCGCACAGGTGAGAACGGGGATCACATCTATACCCGATTTACGCATCAAACGAATAAGTTCGAGCGATTTATACGCAGCAATCCCGCCACCAATGATCAAGGTAATCTGGGCCATTATCCCCTCCGAGGTTCTAGGGGGACAATAGGCCAAGGGCGCGCGCCCGGCAAGGGCTGCGCGCCATGGTATTCACGAGGCTGCTTAAAGCAGAGCCATCACATCTTCGCCCTGTTGCGACAGGCTCTTGCGCATTTTGAGCATCGCCGCCGCCTCGATTTGGCGGATCCGCTCTTTGGACAGACCCAGCTCGGTGCCGAGGCTTTCCAATGTGCGCGGCGCATCGCTCAAGCAGCGCTGCTCGATGATGTATTGCTCGCGTGGCTTGAGGGCCTTGACCGCGTCAGCGATCCAATCTTTGAGCTTGGCACCGTCGCGGGCATGGGCAATTGCATCTTGGGGCAGCTCGCCCTCGTCTTCGATGATCTCGATCCACTCGCGACCTTCTTCATCTTTGGACTGCGGCACATTCAGGGATGCATCTGATCCAGATAGACGGCCTTCCATCATCTCAACGTCGCGCATGGGCACGCCCAATTCTTTGGCGATCAGCTCGTGAATGTCATGTTGATTGAGGACATATCCATTTTGCTCGGCCTCGCGCTCGAACCGCGCTTGCACACGGCGCATGTTAAAGAACAGCGACTTTTGCGAACTTGTTGAGCCTGTGCGCACCATTGACCAATTGCGCATCACGTAATCTTGCACAGACGCTTTGATCCACCACACGGCATATGTGGAAAAACGCACACCGCGGTCGGGATCAAATTTCTCTGCCGCTTTCATGAGGCCAAGGCTGGCCTCTTGGATCAAATCATTCATCGGCGCGCCGTAGCGTTTAAACTTAGCCGCCATCGAGATTGCAAGCCGCATATACGCCGTGATCAAACGGTGCAGCGCTTGTTCGTCTTTGTGGTCACGCCACGCAATCGCTAGGGCATGCTCTGTCTCTGCATCCAAAAGTTCGGCCTTGCGGGCCGTGCGGGAAATAGCAAAATCTGACGATGAATCCAAAGCCATGGTGTGATCCTCTCACTGTTATCTTGACGATTGCTCGTTTCTTTTATCTTTGATACGCAGCGCGGACGCGTTTGGATCACTCGAGGGTTAATAAAATGTTAAATAGTTTCACACTCGTGATCGGCGGCGCCTCGAGCGGCAAATCCCGCTACGCCGAAGGGCAGATCAACGCCCATACGGGATCCAAGCTATATATCGCAACCGCTCAGGTCTTTGACGATGAAATGGCGGCAAAAATCGCGGCCCATCAATCCGACCGCGACGCGCGCTGGCGCACATTGGAATGCCCCTTTGCCCCTTGGGAGGGGGTGGCGCAGGCCGCCTCGGACGAGATCGTCCTATTAGATTGCGCGACGATGTGGCTGAGTAATTTACTTTTGACGGATGGCGATATTGCCACGGCCACTGATCAGCTGTGCGCCGCGATTGCGCAGTGCGCCGCCCCAGTCGTGGTAGTCACGAACGAAGTGGGGCATGGGATCGTCCCTGAAAATGCCTTGGCCCGCGCCTTTCGCATTGAGCAAGGTCGCCTCAATCAGCGACTGGCCACGCAGGCCGATCGTGTGGTTGCCGTGATGGCCGGCTTGCCGTTTGCCCTCAAAGGGACGCTATGATGGATCACGCGCTCGACGTTTACCTTGTCCGCCACGGCCCCACGCATCAAAGCGCCATGATCGGCTGGAGTGATGTGCCCGTCGACCTAAGTGATGCCGCGCAAATTGCCGCAACACGGGCGCTTTTGCCGGCGACGGGCTATATGGTGTCCTCTGATTTGCAGCGGGCCGTGCGCACGGCAGATGCCCTAGGCGAGGATTTCCAACGCGCGGGCCATGACACAGATCTTCGTGAGTTTAACTTTGGGCAGTGGGACGGCAAAGCCTTTGACACGATCGAGGCCGAGAGCCCCGGCGCCTTGCAAACCTACTTCGAAAACCCAGGCGAGGCCCGCGCGCCAATGGGCGAAAGCTGGAACGATGTTGAAGAGCGCACATGGGCCGCGATGCATCGGCATGCTCAAAACGCAGGCACGCAGCCATTGATCCTCGTTGCGCATATGGGCGTTATTTTATGCCTGTTGCGCCGCGCAAGCGGGCAGCGTGCCTATGAGATGATGGCGCAAAAAATCAGCCCGCTTTCTGTTTCCAAACTACACTACGATGGACGGCAGTGGCACGTTCTTGAGATGAACGCATTGGGCAACCCTTAGGAGCCATCGTTAACCTTTTATTAAGATACCCTATGTTAACCATTTGGTAAAAATGGGGAAAACATGGTTGCGCGCTGCTACACGGTGGCCCTCACTGGGATTGAGGCACGGCTTGTCGATGTTCAATGCTCTGTCGTCGCGGCTCTGCCTAGTTTCAACATTGTTGGCCTTCCCGACAAAGCCGTTTCAGAAAGCAAAGAGAGAGTGCGCGCCGCGCTCAATAGCCTGTCCATCGCCTTGCCGCCCAAACGGATCACCGTGAACCTCGCCCCTGCTGACGTGCCCAAAGTGGGCAATCACTATGACCTGCCGATTGCACTGGCCCTGTTGGCCGCGCTCGATGTTATCCCCGCTGAGACAACGCAAAATTCTATTGTGATGGGCGAGTTGGCGCTGGATGGATCGATCGGGCCCATCGTCGGCGCATTGCCCGCGGCCTTTACCGCACTGGAACAGGGCAAAACCTATCTCGGCCCCACAGCAAATGCGGCCGAAGCCGCGGCCATCGCCCCAAACATCAGCTTTGGCGCCGATCATTTACAGCATTTCATTTCGCATCTAAGCGGCACGCATCTACTGCGCCATGCCACCCCGCTCGATGTCGAGGCCTCGGATCAATCTCGCCCTGCCCTTAGGGACATTCGCGGACAAGAACGGGCCAAGCGGGCCTTGGAAATTGCCGTTGCGGGGGGGCATCACTTGTTCCTCGTGGGGCCACCAGGATCAGGCAAGACCATGCTCGCAGAGCGCGCCGCCGACCTCCTGCCCCCGCTGAGCGCGCAAGAGGCGCTTGATACCGCGACCATTTATTCGGCCTGCGGCTTGCTCAAAGATGGGGTGCTGCGCCGAACGCGTCCGTTTCGCGCGCCACATCACACAGCCTCTAGCGCGGCGATCATTGGCGGGGGGCGTCTCGCCGGCCCCGGCGAGATTTCACTGGCCCATCATGGCATTCTCTTTATGGATGAGTTTCCCGAATTCGCCCGCCCCGTCCTAGAGGCGCTGCGCCAGCCGCTTGAAAGTGGCACTGTGGCGATTTCGCGGGCGGCGGCGCATGTGGAATATCCGGCAAAGTTTTCGCTGATCGCTGCGGCAAACCCATGCAAATGCGGATTTGCCGGTCATCCGGCCCGTGCGTGCAATCGCGCGCCCAATTGTAGCCAAGACTACATGGGCCGCATCTCTGGGCCGCTGTTGGATCGGTTTGATCTGCGCCTCGATGTGCCTGCTGTCCCCGCGCATGAGTTGGAAAGCGTGCCCTCCGGCGACACCTCTGGTGTTGTCAGAGACCGCGTTATTGCCGCCCGCGCCCGCCAAGCCGCGCGGTTCCAAGATGACGCGGCCCGCGCCTTGAATTGCGATCTGTTGGGTCAGCCCACAGAACCGGCCATAGCGCTTGATGCGGCGTCCAAGGATCTGATGCGCCAAGCGGCGGAGAAATTTTCACTTAGTGCGCGCGGCTATGGCCGTGTGCTGCGGGTCGCGCGCACCATTGCGGATCTCGATCAAAGCGATCAGGTTCATAGCGCCCATGTGGCCGAGGCGCTCTCGTTCCGGTTTGAAGGGATTTCGCGCTAAAGCGCAGCGTGCTTTTGCTCGATCACGTCCCAGATTTTCGCCGTCACATTGACACCGTCAAAGCGTTCCAACTCTTGTAATCCTGTCGGCGAGGTGACGTTGATTTCCGTCAAATAGTCGCCAATCACGTCGATCCCCACAAAAATCTGACCATGCTCGCGCAATGTTGGGCCAATCGCAGCGCAGATTTCTTGATCTCGCGCGGTCAATTCCACTTTCTCCGCTCGGCCCCCGACATGCATGTTCGAGCGCGTCTCACCTTCGGCAGGGACGCGGTTGATCGCACCCACAGGATCGCCATTAACCAAAATAATACGCTTATCCCCCGCTGAGACGTCGGGCAAAAACTGTTGCACAATCAGCGGCTCTCGTGAAATGGATGTAAAGAGTTCGTGCAGTGAATTGAGATTGCGATCCTCGCGGGTCAAGCGAAACACCCCAGCCCCGCCATTGCCATAAAGAGGTTTGACGATCACATCGCCAAACTCATCTTTGAACGCTTTGATATCATCCAAGCTGCGTGCGATCATCGTGGCAGGGGTCAAGTCTTGGAATTTTAGAACCAGTAACTTTTCGGGAAAATTGCGCACCCAAAACGGATCATTGACGACCAAGGTCGATTGGGGAAGCATATCCAAAATATGCGTCGTGGTGATATATTGCATATCAAATGGCGGATCTTGACGCAGCCAGATGCAGTCAAAAGACGACAGATCGACGCGCTCTTTTGGGCCCAATGTGGCGGGGGCCGGGCCTTCGCGGGTTATGGTCATGCAATGACCTGTGCCGTAAACACGGCCGCGGTCAAAGGTCAGCGTCTCAGGCGTGTAATAAAAGAGGCTGTGCCCCCGAGCCTGCGCCTCTTCGGCCAAACGAAAGCTGCTGTCGCCGTCAACATTCACATCGAGAATGGGGTCCATTTGAAATGCGATTTTCATAAACTCTGCCTTTGCGCTGTTTGATATAGCTCTATGATCAGGCAAAGGCATTTTCAAGTACCATCACACGGCCCGCTTGATCCACAAGAGCCACATCTACTCGTATCTCGCCCGTGCGATCCGCCATAAAAAGTGCGACCGCCTCAAATAAACGCGCGGTTTGGGCGGGGGTGATCCGTGTCACGGCCTGATCATGGGTTTTGGATTTTTTAACTTCAACGAAAATAAATGTTTGGTTGTGCTGCAGCACCAGATCAATATCCGTGCGCCCCAGCCGCAGCCGCGCTGCAACAGGCTGCGCGCCTAGGGACGCGTAGTGCCGTTGCACAGCCGCCTCTGCTGCGCAGGCATCAAGATGGCGCAGGCCCCGTGACATGGCATCCTTTTGACGTTAGGTATCGCGCAAACTTAGCGCGAATTGATAAATATCCCGCTTGGACAATCCATGCGCCTCGGACAGCATTGCAGCCGCATCTTTGACTTTATGCGTTTGCATCAATGACCGTAGATCTGATTCTAAATCCTCAAGATGAACAATTGGTGAATCGGCGCGATCAATCACAATCACGCATTCCCCGCGCGGCCCTGTCTCGGCATAGTGTGCCGCCAGAGCCTCGAGCGTGCCGGCGTTCACTTCTTCGAATTTCTTGGTCAACTCGCGGCATAATACTGCGCGCCGCGCACCGCCCAAAACTTGCGCCGCATCGGTAAAAAAGGCGCCCACGCGCTTGGGGCTTTCGTAAAAGACGAGGCTGGCTTGAGTTTGTTTAACCTCTTCGAGGACCTTGCGCCGGCCGGTGCTATTGGAGGGCGTGAAGCCTAGAAATAAAAACCGATCTGTCGGCAGGCCTGCCACGGTCAACGCCGTCACCACGGCACTGGGGCCCGGGGCGGCGATCACAAGAATGTCCTGGGCCCTCGCGGCACTGACCAATTCATACCCTGGATCGGCAATCAACGGCGTCCCCGCCTCAGAGGCATAGGCCACGACCTGCCCCTCTTGGGCGGCGCGCAAAATACCGTCACGCGCCCCATCGCCAGAATGATCGTGATAGCTCCAAATCGGGCGATTTCCGAGTGGAATGCCGTGGATCTCCATCAATTTACGCAAGGCGCGGGTATCTTCGGCCACAAGGAGGTCAGCACTGGCCAAAATATCCAACGCTCTGAGCGTTATATCACGCGCGGCACCCAAAGGTGTTGCGACAAAGTATAATCCCGGAGCAAGTTTTTGCGTTTGATATATCATGACTAGACCGTGGGTGACATGAAGCTATGATGGGTGCAACCTGTTTTGCACAGGCACGGCCTCTTTAGACGGTATCGCATAAAGGGGCCAGACATATCGGGAGGGTTACATGTCGGTTAAGTTATTTTCATTTGGGTCGTGGCGCAGCACACGGAATGTGGTTGCCATCGCGGCCTTTGGGCTATTGAGCGCGTGCGACGACTTCGCCCCTATGCCCAGCGCCCCATCGGGTGCAAAAATGAAAGAGGTCAAAGTCGCGATCTTAACACCGCAGAGCGATGAAGATTCGACCGGTGTCGCCAACTCTTTGCAAATGGCGGCGACCATGGCGGCCGAGGATGTGAAGGGCCTCTCGATTACGCTCTCGCCCTATGACACTGGCGCCCAGCCCGAACAGGCCGCCGCCCAAGCGCGCGCTGCGGTGAACGAGGGGGCCGATATTATTCTTGGGCCGCTCTTTGGTGAATCGGCCAATGCCGCGGCCTTGGCCATTGCAGGCAGTAACGTCAATGTCTTGAGCTTTTCCAACAACCAAACAATTGCCGGCAATAACCTGTTCATTCTCGGATCCACCTTTACGGACAAAGCGGTGCGTTTGATGGAACATGCGCGCGCCAACGGAATTGCGCGCCCTGTTTTAGTCTATCCGGACACCCTCGAGGGGGAGTTTGGCCGCGCTGCTGTGCAAAACGCCGCGATGATGCTGAACACGCCCTTGGCCGGCACCGTCAACTTTGAATTCACCCAAACCGGCATCGTTGAGGCGATCCCCCTGATCAAGGATATGGTGACGCAAACGGGGGCCGATGGGATCATCTTGACCGCGCGCTCAACCGGGGCGCTGCCTTTGTTGTCACAAATGATGTATGATCAAGGGATCACATCGCAACAGGTTAAGTTTTTAGGCCTATCGCGCTGGGACATTCCGGCGCAAACACTCACCTCGTCCGCGCTACAGGGGGGGTGGTTTGTTCTGCCAGATCAATCTCGGGCACAAACTTTCCAATCGCGCTATGCCGCGCGGTTTGGCGAGGCATCGCACCCGATTGCCGGTCTTGCCTATGATGGGATCGCTGCGATTGCCGCCTTGGCCAATCAAGGCGGACCCGCGCCCTTGTCCAAAGCGCGCCTTTCGCAATCCGCAGGTTTTGTTGGCGTCGAGGGGATTTTCCGCTTCACCCCCCAAGGCACGAACGAGCGTGGCTATTCCATTGGACAGGTGGACAATGGACGGGTGATCATTGTATCGCCGGCCCCAACGCAGTTTTAATCGAGGCATTTGAGTGGAAACCAGTATTTATGACCTTCCACCGGCTGCGCTTGGCGATGTTCAAGCGCAGATCACAACAAATCCATCAGGGGCAACGCCTCAAGAGCTGCGGCGCACAGTATTGGACGCGATGCAGGCCTATAACACGCAGCAGCGCGCCGAAATAGAAGAGCATCTGGCCGCACGGCCGCGCCGCTCGCTTGATGCCACACGGGCCATGTGCACCTTGACCGATGGGTTGGTGCAAACGGCCTATTGGTTCACGACACAAATCCTCTATCCCGCGGCCAAAGGCGCCAAAGAGGAACCTTTTACAATTCTGGCCGTGGGCGGATATGGGCGCGGGATCATGGCCCCACAATCGGATGTGGACTTGCTCTTTCTTACAGCCGCCAAGCGATCCGAGCGCGTGGAAAATATCATCGAGGCGATCTTATACCTGTTGTGGGATTTGCGGCTCAAAGTCGGTCATTCGGTCCGCTCGGCACACGAATGTGCGAAATTGTCAAAATCCGATCACACAATTCGCACCGCCTTGTTAGAACAGCGCCCGATCTGCGGCGACCCAAACATGGCTGAAGCGCTGTGGACCACCCTCACTGAGCAGGTCTTTCGCGGCACAGAAGAAGAATTCATCGCCGCCAAATTGGCCGAGCGTGAGGCGCGGCACATCAAACAAGGCGGCCAACGCTATATGGTCGAGCCGAATGTCAAAGAGGGCAAAGGCGGCCTGCGCGACCTGCAATCTTTGTTTTGGATCGCCAAATATTATCACCGTGTGACAACGGCCAAGGGCTTAGTGGATATTGGGGTCTTGAATCAAGATGAGCACGACCGCTTTGCCGAGGCTGAGGATTTCCTATGGGCCGTGCGGTGCCATTTGCATTTTGTGACCAATCGTCCCAATGATCACTTAAGCTTCCCCCTTCAAATCGAAGTCGCCGAGCGTATGAAATACCGCGATAGCCAAGGGCGCCGCGGCGTTGAGCATTTCATGCATGACTATTTCCGCCATGCGACAACGGTGGGCGACATGACCCGCATCTATCTGACATCGCTGGAAACGGCGCGGGTGAAGGCGCCTTTTCTCGAGAGAGTGTTCAGCAAACGACATGATATCGGTGCACAATTTATAACGCTCAACGGGCGGATCGCCTTTGCCGATGACACTGAGATTTTCGATCAGCCGATCCTAATTCTTGAACTCTATGAACATGCGATCGAGTCGGGTCTGCTTATTCATCCCGATGCCATGCGCATGATCCAAAGTAACCTTGGCGTCATCAACGAAGCGTTACGACGCAACCCGCGGGCTCAAGAGACGTTTTTCAGAATGTTGCTGAATTACGGCAATCCCGAACGCGCCTTGCGCCGGATGAACGAATTGGGCGTCTTGGCGGCCTTTATTCCCGAGTTTGAGCCGATCGTCGCCATGATGCAATTCAATATGTATCACCACTACACTGTGGATGAGCATACGATCCAAACCATCAGCCAATTGGCCAAGATTGAGCGCGAAGAACTGACCGAAGATCTGCCTCTGGCCAGCGCGATCCTCAAGTCCGAAACCATCAATCGCAAAGTACTCTACACAGCATTGATTTGCCATGACATTGGCAAGGGCCGCGACGAAGATCACTCTGTGCTCGGTGCGCGAATTTCGCGCAAAGTGACCGAGCGCCTCGGCCTTGATGAACGCGAGCGCGCCTTAGTGGAATGGCTGGTGCGCAATCACCTCGTGATGTCGGACATGGCGCAAAAGCGTGATATTTCTGACCCGCGCACCGTCCGCGGATTTGCCAAATCGGTGCAAACGATCGAACGGTTGGATTTACTGACCGTGCTGACCGTCTGCGATATTCGCGGTGTCGGCCCAGAGACGTGGAACAATTGGAAAGCGACGCTCATTCGCCAACTCTATCGCGACACCCGCCGCGTGCTCGAAGGGCAAGGCGATGACATGACCCGCAATCAATTGGCCGAGGACGCCAAATCGCAATTGCGCGCCGCGTTGGTCGCCAAGGGCTGGGATGACGCGCTGATCGAATTTGAACTCGACCGCCATTACACAGGTTATTGGCAAGGCATGCCCAATGAATCACTGGTCACGTTTGCGCAGTTGTTACGAAATTTACACGATACTGACATCGCCGTTGATCTGCACCCAGATGAGGCCCGCGATGCGACGCGCGTGTGCTTTGCCCTTGTGGATCATCCTGGCATTTTTGCGCGGATCACAGGGGCGCTCTCGCTGGTTGGGGCCAATGTCGTGGATGCGCGCACGTATACATCCCAAGATGGCTATGCCACAGCCATCTTTTGGATCCAAGATAGCGATGAGAGCCCCTACTCGGCCAACCGCCTGCCCAAGCTCAAAGAGACCATTCGCCAAACACTCGCGGGCGATGTCCTCGTGCGCGATGCCATTGAGGAACGATTTAAACTCAATGCGCGCGACAAGGCCTTTCGCGTTCCCACTCTTATTTCCTTTGACAATGACGGGTCAGACATTGCCACAATTATCGAAGTGGACACGCGCGATCGCCCTGCGTTGCTGCATGATTTGACGCGCACATTGGCCAACAATAACGTGCGGATCGTCTCGGCGGTGATTGCAACCTATGGCGAACAAGTGGTCGATAGTTTCTACGTCAAAGATATGTTTGGCCTGAAAATCATGTCACAGAGCAAACAGCGATCGCTAGAGGCAAAGCTGCGCGATGCTATTCGCCAAGGCGCACAAAGGGCCAATTTATGAAACCCATCCGTCTGCTCCGCTCGGCGATGACCGTTGGGTTTTGGACCTTCATGAGCCGTATTTTCGGCCTGATGCGCGAAATTATGATCATGGCGATGATCGGCCCTGGCCCTGTGCTTGATGCGTTTGTGGCGGCCTTTCGCCTGCCCAATATGTTTCGCCGCTTTTTTGCCGAAGGGGCGCTCAACGCGGCCTTTGTGCCGATGTTTTCCAAACGCTTGGAACGTAATGACGCGCCCAATGAATTTGCCTCTGAGGCATTCTCGGGCTTGGCCTTTGTGTTGCTGTGCCTCACGACAGCGGCGATGATTTTCATGCCGGCGCTGGTCTATGCCACGGCAGAGGGCTTTGCCGGAACGGATCGGTTCGAGATCACCGTTTCATATGGCCGCGTGATGTTTCCTTATATCTTGCTCATTTCCCTTGCGGCGATCTTGTCTGGGGCGCTCAATGCGGCGGGGCATTTTGCCATTGCCGCCGCCGCGCCCGTATTGCTCAATATCATGATTGTTGGCGCTTTGGCGATTGCGTGGACCTTGGGCCTGCCCATTGTGGATACTTTGGTGTGGACCGTGCCCTTTGCAGGGATTGCGCAATTTGCCTTGGTCTATTGGAGTGCGCAGCGCAATGGTTTGAAGATTGTGCCGCCGCGCCCCCGTTGGACACCCAATATGAAACTCTTGGTGTTCACGGCTCTGCCAGCGGCCTTTGCCAATGGTATTATGCAGATCAATCTGCTTGTGGGCCAACATGTGGCCAGCGCCTATGAGGGGGCGATTGGCTGGCTCTATGCAGCGGACCGGTTGTATCAACTGCCTTTGGGTGTGATTGGCATTGCCATTGGGATTGTCCTGTTGCCTGATCTATCGCGCCGCCTTACGGCCCAAGATGACAGCGGCGCCAAATGGGCCTATTCGCGCGCCAGTGAATTTGCGATGGCCCTCACCATCCCTGCTGCTGTTGCCTTGATCGTTGTGAGCGAGCCGTTGGTCAGCGTGCTCTATCAGCGCGGGGAAACCAGCGGCATGGATATCCAAAAGATTGCCCTCGTCACCGCGATTTACGCGCTGGGATTACCGGCTTTTGTGATGCAAAAAGTGATCACGCCGCTCTATTTTGCCCGTGGTGATACGAAAACACCCACGCGGTTTGCCGTCGTGGGACTGCTTGTCAACACTGTGGTGGCCATCGGCGGGTCGTATTATGTGGATTGGTATGCGACGGCGGCGGCCGTTGCGATATCGGCATGGCTGATGCTGGGGCTATTGGCTTGGGGCGCGCGGCGTCTGGGGCCGGCGACGCAGCTTGATGCGCGCTATTGGGGCAAATTGTGGCGCATTGTCCTGTCCTCGCTTGGCATGGGCGCAGTGCTGTTCTACGCCGCGTTCCAAACGCAAAGCTGGTACTATATGCCAACATGGCGCTATGCAGCGCTGTTGGGGCTTATTGCGCTTGGCGTGCTCAGTTATGCCGCTCTGGCGCAGATCACGGGCGCGTTGCGGATAAAAGACCTTAAGACGATTGCGCAGCGGTCTCGATAATCGGATCGACCGCCCCTATCCAAGCAGACCTCACCAAAGAAAAAAGCGGCCCCGAGGGACCGCTTTCCAATGAAATGACTGAAAGCACAAAAGCTTATTCAGCTGTGTCTTCTTCCGCGAGGCGGGCTTTGTCGCCGGCGCCTTTTGCGTCGATGTCACGATCAACGAATTCGATGATCGCCATTGGCGCCATATCACCATAGCGGAAGCCCGCTTTGAGGATACGCACGTAGCCGCCTTGGCGGTCTTGGTAGCGTGGGCCCAAAACATCAAAGAGTTTGTCGACATATTGCGCTTGCTTCAGACGCGCACCGGCCAAACGACGCGAATGTGCATCGCCGCGTTTTGCCAATGTGATCATTTTTTCAATGATCGGGCGCAGTTCTTTTGCCTTGGGCAATGTTGTTTTAATTTGCTCGTGCTCGATCAACGATCCTGACATGTTGGCCCAGAGGGCTTTGCGGTGTTCGTGTGTCCGATTGAGACGGCGGTAACCTTTTGCGTGACGCATGTGTTTTCTCCATAAGTACTTTTTGCTTTGTCTGGCCTCGCCATGCGTGTGACGAAACTCTCCTTGGGGCCGAAACCCGATCTTCCCTACTCAAACGTAGGCATTGAAGGGCGCCCCGAAAGGCGCCCAAACTGTTTAGAAGTTATCGTCGAACTTTTTCGCAAGCTCTTCGATGTTCTCTGGGGGCCATTCATCGACATCCATGCCGAGGTGAAGGGCCATGCCAGAGAGCACTTCTTTAATTTCATTCAGTGACTTGCGGCCAAAGTTTGGCGTGCGGAGCATTTCTGCTTCGGTTTTTTGGATCAAGTCACCGATGTAAACGATATTGTCGTTCTTGAGGCAGTTTGCCGAACGCACTGAAAGCTCAAGCTCGTCCACTTTCTTAAGAAGAAGTGGGTTAAACTCGAGATCATCTTCGTCGTCTTGACGCGATGCATCTTTGGGCTCTTCAAAGTTGACGAAGATTTGGAACTGATCTTGCAAAATACGCGCAGCATAGGCGACGGCGTCTTCTGGTTTGATCGAACCATCTGTTTCGACTTTGAGTGTCAGCTTGTCATAATCAAGAACTTGACCTTCGCGCGTTGGCTGAACGTCGTAGGACACTTTGCTGATCGGCGAATAGATTGCATCGATTGGAATAAGACCAATGGGCGCATCATCGGGGCGGTTTTTATCCGCAGCGACATAGCCTTTGCCCGTGTTGACGGTCAGTTCCATAAAGAGGGACGCGCCTTCATCCAAGTGACAGATCACATGGCCACGGTTCAGAACTTCGATACCGGCTGTTGTTGCGATATCGCCCGCTGTGACGACACCTGGGCCGCTGGCGTTGATTGACACGCGCTTGGGGCCTTGGGCATCCATTGTCAAAGACACGCCTTTGAGGTTCAAGACGATGTCTGTCACGTCCTCACGTACGCCTGGTACGGAGGAGAACTCGTGCAGAACGTTGTCGATCTGTACGCTTGTGATAGCTGCGCCTTGCAACGAGCTCATCAAAACACGGCGCAATGCGTTGCCCAATGTCAAACCAAAACCGCGCTCGAGCGGTTCTGCGATCATTGTCGCCTGACGTGCTGGATCTGAACCTGGTTTTACGTTCAGTTGAGCTGGCTTAATTAATTCTGACCAATTCTTGTGGATCATGCTGCCTCCATTCTTGCTATGCCGCGATGTCCAAAACGGCACAGCGCCCGAGGGAATAAACGATAGTAACCCGCGCAAAAGGTCGCGCGGGCTGAAATGTTGGTCTAATTAGACGCGGCGACGCTTTGGTGGGCGACAGCCGTTGTGCGCGATAGGTGTCACATCCCGAATTCCGGTGATGTTCAAGCCCATTGCTGCCAAGGCGCGCAGTGCAGATTCGCGACCAGAGCCGGGACCTTGGACTTCAACTTCGAGAGTTTTCAGACCATGATCTTGTGCTTTTTTGCCGGCGTCTTCTGCGGCCATTTGCGCAGCATAAGGTGTCGACTTGCGTGAGCCTTTAAAGCCCATTGTGCCCGCTGACGACCATGCGATCGCGTTGCCTTGAACATCAGAGATCAAGATTTTTGTGTTGTTGAAAGAAGAATTGATATGCGCAACGCCTGTTGCGATATTCTTCGAGACTTTTTTCTTAGCGCCTGCGCGGCGTGTATCACGTGCCATAGGTCAAGCCTCCCTTATTTCTTCTTACCGGCAATCGCAACGGCTGGGCCTTTGCGTGTGCGGGCATTTGTGTGTGTACGCTGACCGCGCACAGGGAGGCTCCGGCGGTGACGCAAGCCACGGTATGAACCAAGGTCCATGTGACGCTTGATGTTCATCGTCACTTCGCGGCGCAGATCGCCTTCGACTTTATAGTTGGCGTCGACATGCTCGCGGATCGCGAGAACTTCGGCGTCCGTCAACTCGTTGACACGGCGTGTCATATCGATGCCTACGGCTTCGCAGATTGCTTTTGCGGATGTGTGTCCAATGCCTGCGACATATGTCAGAGCAATTGGAACACGTTTAGATGTCGGGATGTTTACACCGGCAATACGTGCCACTTTTTATTCCTTTTATGTTGCGGCTCCGTAATACCAGAGCCTTTTTTCACAACGGTTGCGCCTGAATATTCAAACTGGGCAACCCTAATGACCGAATCGCTGACACAGGCAGCGCCTGTTCAGAGACGCTCAGTTATGCACAATTGTCTCTAAGGTCAACCACTGTGCCGCTTTTTTCTGGGCATAGCATTTGCACAATAAACAAAGCCCGCGACATGCGGGCCTTGGTATTAGCGAAGAGCCGTCTCGATACTGCTGCGCACATCTTCGATGCTCGCAAGGCCATCCACGGATTTCAGCAATCCTTTGGCATGATAATAGCCCATGAGCGGCGATGTCTTTTTGTAATATTCCATGAGCCGCGTGCGCATGCTGTCTTCGTTGTCGTCGGCGCGCGCCTCTTTGCCGGCGGCCACGGCCTCTTTGGCGCGATTGACAACGCGCTGAACCAGCACTTCGTCTTCGACTTCGAGGGCCACAACACAGTCGAGCTTTTGACCACTTTGCTCGAGCAACGCATTGAGCGCATCCGCTTGGGCCAGGGTGCGCGGGAACCCATCAAAGATAAAGCCCCCTTCGGAGCCCTCTTCGAGTTTTTCACGGATGAGGCCGATCACGATCTCATCTGTCACGAGCTGACCACTGTCCATCACATCGGCGACGATTTTGCCCATTTCAGTGCCTGACGTGCGCGCCGCGCGCAGCATGTCACCAGTGGACAATTGCACCATGTTTCGTGTCTCGACCAGATGCTGCGCTTGAGTGCCTTTGCCCGCGCCTGGCGGTCCTAGGAGGATGATATTCATTTTCTTTGAGGTCCCCGTCTTGTACGTTTTTTATTGCGGCCGCTGAGTTGCGACTTTTGGATCAGCCCCTCATATTGATGAGCCAAGAGGTGCGACTGGACTTGTTGGATCGTGTCCATTGTCACAGAGACCACAATCAAAACCGATGTGCCGCCGAAGTAAAACGGGATCGCGAATTGGTTGCGGATCACTTCGGGCAACAAGCTGACCAAGGCCAGATAGGTGCCGCCTAATACAAGAATACGGTTCAAGAGATAAATAATATACTCTTCGGTCTTTTTACCTGGACGAATACCGGGCACAAAACCGTTTTGGTTTTTCAAATTCTCGGCCACATCCTCTGGCTTGAACGAGACGTTGAACGTGTAGAAGAATGAGAAGAAAACGATCATGCCGCCAAAAAACAGCAAATAAAGCGGCTGGCCTGGGCCGAAATAGGCCAGGATCCATTGCATCACAGGGCTGGTTTCCGAGCCTGAGAATGTGCTGATCGTTGTTGGAAGGAGCAAGAGTGAGCTTGCGAAAATCGCAGGGATCACACCCGATGGGTTGACTTTGATCGGTAGGTGGCTCGATTGGCCTTCCATGATTTTCATGCCAACTTGACGGCGGGGATATTGAATATGCACTTTGCGCAAGGCGCGCTCCATGAACACGACAAACAGAACCGTCGCCAACACCATCCCAAGGACACCAATGATCACCGCAGGGCTCATCGCGCCTGAGCGGCCAGAGGCAAAGAATTGCGCCAAGGCCGCGGGAATTTCGGCAATAATACCCACGAAAATAATGAGCGAAATACCGTTACCGATGCCACGCTCGGTGATCTGCTCACCGAGCCACATCAGGAACATTGTACCGCCCACCAATGTGATCATCACAGAAATACGGAAGAACCAACCCGGATCAGTGGCCAGATCGCCACTCTCAAGGCTCACGGCCAGACCGTAGGACTGCACAATCGCCAAGGCCACTGTGCCATAGCGCGTGTATTGGTTGATTTTGCGGCGGCCCGGCTCGCCTTCTTTTTTCAACTGCTGAAGGGCCGGCACCATGGCCGTCATCAACTGAACGATAATCGACGCCGAAATATAGGGCATGATCCCAAGGGCAAAGATCCCCATACGGCCCAACGCGCCGCCCGTAAACATCGTCAGCATGCCGCCGATGCCCGATGCAGCTTGCTCCATAAAGTCGCGAAGCGCCTGACCATCAATCCCCGGCACGGGAATATACGTGCCTAAACGGTACACAATCAACAAACCAATGGTAAACAAAATACGGTGGCGCAAATCGGTCGCCTTGCCGAGCGCTGCCCAGCTTGTGTTGGCGGCCATTTGTTCAGCTGCAGAAACCATGTCGGACCCTATTCATAAAAACGCCGCCCCATCGCGTTTTCCAGCGAGGAACGGCGGTGTTGGAAAACTTGAGTATCATGTAAGCGGCATTGCCGCCGCTCACAACCCCTATCTCAAGGATTACTCAGCGCTTTGTGCCGCGCCTGTTGCCGTAAGGGAACCGCCGGCCTTTGCAACGGCTTCGACAGCAGAGGCAGAGGCGCCTGTCACTGTGATCGTTGCGGCTGTTGTCAATTCGCCTTTGGCCAAGACGCGTACGCCGTCCAATTTGCGGCGGACAACACCAGTTTCGACCAATGTGTCTTCGGTGATGTTTTTCGCGTCAAGCTTGCCCAAATCGATGAACTTTTGGATCAGACCAAGGTTGATGACTGCGAATTTCTTGCGGTTTGGCTTGTTAAATCCACGCTTAGGCAAACGTTGGTAGAGCGGCATTTGGCCACCCTCGTAGCCCGCAATCGCCACACCTGAACGTGACTTTTGACCTTTGATACCACGGCCAGCTGTCTTACCTTTGCCAGAACCTGGGCCACGGGCAACGCGCTTTTTCTTTTGCGTGGCGCCGTCGTTATCGCGTAATTCGTTTAATTTCATATCGCTTCTCCTTTATCGCCGGAACTACCCCCCGAGAGCGAACAAAGGGATAAACACGGCATTACGATTCTATGCTATCTTCACAGCACTGGGGGTGCATAACGAAATAATGTTGCGATGGCAAGTCAGCATCCACTTCGCAAGTGAAGCAAAACACTCCCCTTGCAATCTACACCGCTCCCCCTAAGGTTGATTTCAAGCATAGTCCTGAAAATAGTGAGCCAAGTGACAGATAAATGAACGAGATAATTTTACATTTTGACACGACTGAACACGCGATATCCCCCGATACACTTGTAACATGCCTATTAGAAACTCAAAACATCCTGCGTGGGGTAAGCTCATCTTTTGGAAAAGATGATAAGGATAGCAATATTTGGCAATTCGGCACCGAACACCTTCGAGTGCACAATCCAAACTGGGATCAAAAAGATCAGAAAAAATCTGTATGGCATGGCTTTAAAGAAGGCTCAGACAAAGTTGGCTTCACCGTAGAGAACGAACAATTTTGGAGCTCAGTAAACAATGGCACACTCCATTCAGAAACAGGTGAAGTTAAAATGCACGTTCAGTGGATTTATCAGCTTGCAAAAACTAAGCTGACGAAATGCAAAGTATTAAGAGTTTTGGAGTTCAATGGCATAGCAATCAGTGAACCCATGACTAATGAACAAGTGAACGCCTACATCGGAAGTCTAGATTTACTTAACGAACAAAAATAAAAAAAGCCCCGCTTGCGCAGGGCTTAATTTAACTAACATTAGGGTAAATTTACCCTTTTTCTTCAACAATCTCGACAAGGTGAGGGATCTTGTTGATCATGCCGCGGATGCTGGGCGTGTCTTCAAGTTCGCGTGTCTTGTGCATTTTGTTGAGGCCCAGACCAACGAGCGTGGCGCGCTGATCTTGGGGGCGACGGATTGGAGATCCGATTTGTTTTACAACGATCGTTTTAGCCATTCTGCTCTCTCCTTACGCGTCTGCTGCTGCGGCGTCTGCTGTGTCTGTTTTGGGCGCTTCGTCGCGGCCAACCAGATCAGAGACTTTTTTGCCACGGCGTGCCGCAACCATACGAGGCGACACTTCTTTGCCAAGGCCGTTTAGTGTTGCTCGGATCATGTTATATGGGTTTTGCGAGCCAATTGATTTCGCAACAACGTCCTGAACACCCAGCATTTCGAAGACAGCCCGCATTGGACCACCTGCGATGATACCTGTACCCGTCGCCGCTGAGCGCATGACCACTTTGCCGGCACCGTGACGTCCTTCGATGTCGTGGTGCAGCGTGCGGCCTTCGCGCAATGGAACGCGGATCATTTGGCGCTTGGCTTGTTCAGTGGCTTTGCGAACGGCCTCAGGGACCTCTTTCGCTTTACCTTTGCCAAAGCCAACGCGGCCCTTTTGATCGCCAACAACAACGAGAGCCGCAAAGCCGAAGCGCTTACCACCCTTCACTGTTTTTGACACGCGGTTGATCGCTACGAGACGATCGGCGAATTCCGGTGCTGCATCTTCGCGATCGCGGCGACCTCTATTTTGTTCTTTTGCCATTGTCATCGTCTCCTTAGAACTTCAAGCCGCCATCACGTGCTGCATCCGCCAAAGCTGCGATGCCACCATGATAGAGAAATGCGCCACGATCGAAATAGCACTCTTCGACGCCCGCAGCCTTTGCAAGTTCAGCGATTTTCGCGCCGACTTTTGCAGCCGCTTCCTTGTTGTTTTTGCCCACAACGCCGAGCTCTGATTGCATTGATGAGGCCGCGGCGAGTGTTACGCCGTTTACATCATCAATCAGCTGAGCTGAGATGTTTTTGTTGGAGCGGTGAACCGAAAGGCGCACGCGACCTGCGTTAACCTTACGAAGTTTGTTCCGAACGCGCATGCGGCGCTTGAGGAACAGAGTTCTTTTACTGTTAGCCATTTGCGTGCGTCCTTACTTCTTCTTGCCTTCTTTCATAAAGATATACTCGCCTTTATAGCGGATACCTTTACCTTTATACGGCTCGGGGCGGCGCCAGTCGCGAATTTTCGCGGCTGTCTCACCCACCAACTGTAGATCATCCCCTTCGAGAACGATTTCAGTCGGCTTGGGTGTTGCCACCTTCACACCGGCGGGAACTTCAAAGTTCACGTCATGTGAATAGCCAAGGTTCAGTTTGAGGGTTTGCCCCTGTGCTTGCGCACGATAACCAACGCCTTGGATCTCAAGCTCTTTTTTGAAGCCCTGCGTCACACCTGCAACCATGTTTGCGATCAACGTGCGGCTCATGCCCCACTGTTGACGCGCGCGCTTGGATTTGCCGCGAGGTGTCACTGTCACAACGTTGTCTTCAATCGTGATTGTGACATCGTCAGTGGCTTTAAAGGTTTGTTCGCCCTTTGGGCCTTTTACTGAAATGGTCTGACCTGCCATCGAAGCTGTTACACCTGATGGAAGCTCGACCGGCTGTTTACCAATACGAGACATTCAGACCTCCCCTAGAATACAGTGCAGAGCACTTCGCCGCCAACATTGGCATTGCGTGCAGCTGCATCTGACATCACGCCCCGCGAGGTCGATACGATCGACACTCCGAGACCTTGACGAACTGTTGGAATTTCTTGGACGCCCAAGTACACACGACGACCAGGCTTTGAAACGCGCTTCAATTCTTTGATGGCCGGCTGACCTTCATAATACTTGAGGCTGATTTCAATCGTTGGCAATCCGCGTGCGTCTGATTGGTTCTCGTAGCCACGGATGTAGCCTTGTTCTTGAAGAACATCGAGAACACGTGCACGTGCCTTCGAACCTGGCGTCATGACCGTGGATTTTCCACGCATAGACGCATTACGGATACGGGTGAGCATATCACCGATAGGATCGTTCATATCACTCTCTCCCTTACCAGCTAGATTTCACCATGCCAGGCATTTGGCCTGACGAGCTCAGTTCACGCAGCATGATACGGCTGACCTTGAGCTTACGATAGTAAGCGTGAGGACGGCCCGTCAGCTGGCAGCGGTTGTGCAAACGCGTTGGCGCGCTGTTGCGCGGCAGTTTTGCCAATTTCAGACGCGCTTTGAAACGCTCTTCTGCTGGCAATTCTCTGTCGTTTGCGATTGCTTTGAGTTCCGCGCGCTTGGCCGCATAACGTTCTACAAGCTTTTGGCGCTTCTTCTCGCGTTCGATCATTGCTTTTTTAGCCATGTCTTAATTCCTTTCGCGATCAGCTATTGAACGGCATGTTGAATGCTTTCAACAGCGCTTTAGCTTCATCATCAGTTTTGGCGTTCGTTGTGAACACAATGTCCATACCCCAAACTTCATCAACTTTATCAAAGTCGATTTCTGGGAATACGATATGCTCTTTGAGGCCCATGGCGTAGTTGCCACGACCATCGAAAGATTTGCCGCTGATGCCGCGGAAGTCGCGGATACGAGGCATTGCAATTGTGATCAAACGATCAAGGAATTCGTACATGCGCGCACCGCGCAATGTCACTTTGGCACCCAATGGCATTTCTTCACGAACACGGAAGCCCGCGATCGATTTCTTTGCCTTGGTTGACAGCGCTCTTTGACCCGAAATCGCTGTGAGATCCTCTACAGCCGCTTTGGCTTTTTTGCTGTCTTTGACAGCTTCGCGGCCACACCCGATGTTGAGTGTGATTTTCTCGATCTTGGGGATCATCATGTCGTTTTTGTAACCGAACTCTTCTTTGAGCTTGGCACGCACTTCGTCACGATAAAGCGCCTGAAGACGGGGTGTGTAATCAGTTGTATCAAGCATCGATCACATCTCCTGTTGTCTTAGCAAAGCGAACTTTCTTGTCGCCATCCATTTTAAACCCAACGCGTGTTGCTTTGCCATTGGCATCAACAACCGAGAGGTTTGACAATTGGATTGGCATCGCTTTGGGCACTTTGCCGCCTTGCGATGTTTGGCTTTGCTTTGTGTGGCGGATGGCGATGTTGACGCCTTCGACAACCGCTTTGCCCGCTTTGGGGTCGACGGATGTGATTGTGCCTGTCTTACCTTTGTCTTTGCCGGCAAGAACGATCACTGTATCACCTGTGCGGAGTTTTGCAGCCATTAGAGCACCTCCGGAGCAAGTGAAATGATCTTCATGTAGTTTTTCGCACGAAGTTCGCGAACAACTGGGCCAAAGATACGTGTGCCAACAGGCTCGCCTGCGTTATTCAAAATAACGGCCGCATTGCGGTCAAAGCTGATGGCTGTGCCGTCTTCACGGCGAACTTGTTTGGCTGTGCGAACAACAACCGCTTTACGAACGTCGCCTTTTTTGACGCGGCCGCGTGGGATGGCTTCCTTAACCGATACGACGATAACATCGCCAACGGATGCGTATTTACGCTTGGAGCCGCCCAGAACCTTGATGCACTGAACTCGGCGTGCGCCTGAGTTGTCAGCGACATCCAGATTGGTTTGCATCTGGATCATATTTCAGTCTCCCGACCTGTGGGGGGATATGCCTATCCGGATCCCCAGGGTTTCGTTAAAATTGGTTACGCGCCTGCGACGAGTTCCCAACGCTTGGTTTTGGACTTTGGTGCGCATTCTTGAATGCGAACGATGTCCCCGACTTGCGCCGTGTTGCCTTCATCATGAGCCCGATACTTCTTGGACTTACGAATGGTCTTTTGCAAAACAGGGTGCTTAAAGCGGCGTTCAACCGATACAGTGATCGTTTGCACGTTCGCGTTAGAGGTCACAACACCTTGAAGGATACGTTTAGGCATAACTCAAGGCCTCCTTATTCTGCAGCCGCTTGCGCGGCCTTTTCGTTAAGCACAGTGTTCACACGTGCAACCGAACGGCGCACTTCACGAACACGAGCTGTGTTTTCAAGCTGACCTGTCGCCTGTTGAAAGCGAAGGTTGAAAGCTTCTTTTTTGAGATTAATCAACTCTTCACGAAGTTGATCTGGCGTTTTATCACGCAAGTCTGTGGCGTTCATAGCCTATTCCTTCCTCAAACACGAGAGAGCCCTTTTGACGGTAACCCTATGCCTCGTGGACAATATAAAACCACGCCGATTCGAACGAACCAGCGCGATGAAGCACTCTCTTAGGCCCCATCGCCCATAATAGCAAGGGCTTTATCCCTGCCCTTGCCAATCCGTCATCCCCCTTGGGGCGCCAGTGCCGTCAGCTCGATTTCAATGCGGTACTTTGGATCGATCAAACCGCATTCGATCATCGTCGCCGCAGGGGGATGATCGCCAAAGGCGGCGCTCAGGATAGGCCAGCACGCTTCGAACTCGTGGCGATCGGGCAAGTAATACGTCACACGCACGGTATCGGCCAAACTGGCCCCTGCCTTGGCCAGTGCCGCCTCGATCACATCGAGCGCGCTGCGGCATTGCGCGGCCACATCTTCGGGCACATCCGGCCCCGCGGCCACAGTGCCGGCCACATGCACAAAGCCGCCGGCGACCACAGCGCGGCAATAGCCGATCTTTTCCTCAAACACCCCGCCCGAGCGGATCCGTTCAATCGTCATGACACTCTCCATCATTTATTCTGCGCCCTGCCCTTAGCGTGGAAATCACTGCGTCACAATCGTCAAAATCCATTCGCGGGCGGCCCTATCCGCTGCAGCATGGGCAGGCTTGGCATTTGCACGAAAATCCATCACAACACGGATACCTTAACAAAAGCGGTAGACCCATGGCCCAGATCAAATCCCTCTTTGTCACCCCTCTTTATCACGCGGCGCTCAATGATCATGGCGCGATTGACCTGCCCGAGCTGTCGGCCTCCTGCTGGTCGATTGCCGATGATGATGAGGCCGGCCAAGACTGGTGCGAGGCCAACGGATACCCGGGATATACCTCCTATGCCTCGCTCACCGATCTGGGATGGCGTTTCCCTATCTTCGCCGCGGTGGAAAAGGCGTTGGATGCGCATGTCGCCAGCTTTGTTCAAGAGCTTGACTTTGACCTCGGCGATAAATCCCTCAAACTCGAGGATCTGTGGATCAACATCCTGCCCGAAGGCGGCACACATTCCAATCACATCCACCCCCATTCCGTGATCTCTGGCACGACATATGTCGCCATGCCAGACGGCGCGAGCGCCATCAAATTCGAAGATCCGCGCCTCTCGCGCATGATGGCCGCCCCCCCGCGCCAAAAAGATGCCCGCGAGGCCCTGCGCCAATTCATCTACGTTGCCCCCAAAGTCGGCGACGTCCTCCTATGGGAAAGCTGGCTGCGCCACGAAGTCCCCATGAACATGAGCGAAGACGAACGGATATCTGTGAGCTTTAATTACAGTTGGGGGTGACCATGGCCCTGGGCGCACAAATACTCGTAGACACGAGTATATTTAATCATGCTAACTTCCTGAAAGGCACTTGGCAGTCTAGTGGTCAAGCGCTGTGGGGAGGTCGAATTCCTATCGATAATGGTCAACTTATTACATCTGAAGATGAAAGCCCTGCATATCAAGAACGGCATTATCTCGCTGCCTTAATTTTAGAACACCGCAGCAAACGTATCAAATTCTACACTTCAGACGCATTAAACATCGAACGTACTTCTTCTAAAAACTTAAGGCCAAAGAGCTTCGGTGGCGCAAACATATTCAATCAAATGCAACTGGAAACACTCGAGACACTTGATGGTTTTTCGTTCGTCATATCAAAACATGCACCGTCGCCTCTGGAGAGCTTGAGAGACTTCCTGCGCGCGTCGGATGACGAACACTTTAGGTATGTGCTTAAACATCTAGATCAAAATGAAAAGTCTAATCAAGATGCGTGGCATTTGGCGACTGTACTGCGCTATGATCTCCATGGTTTTATGACGCTGGACAAAAAGTTTTTAAATAAAATATCCGCCAAGTGTGAGGATCTTGGCAAACGGGTTGTTACGCCCAAATTATTATGTGAGCGCCTAGACGTTCCTCGCTTATGTGAAGACGAATTTCAAAGTTTTGTGAACGACTTTAAATTTTCATTCGTCAATTGATCATGCGCGGTCGTAGCTTTAGCTGCGACTGCATGGCGCATGATCCAGCCCCCGTCCGCCCCAAGGGCGGGGGCTCATTGCACTCGCCCTGTTAACCGCCCGCGGACGCGCGCTTGTTCGTATCTTCAAAACGAAAAAAGCCCCCGCACATGCGAGGGCTTTTTAAATCTTAAATAAAGCTGGGCTTACCAGTCTTCGCGAACAACAACCCGTGTTTTCACCGGAAGCTTCATCGCCGCAAGGCGAAGCGCTTCGCGGGCGATCTCGTCATTCACGCCGTCGATTTCGAACATCACGCGGCCTGGTTTGACCTTGCATGCCCAATAATCAACAGAGCCTTTACCTTTACCCATACGAACTTCGACGGGTTTTGAGGTAACAGGGGTGTCTGGGAAAATACGGATCCATACACGGCCTTGACGTTTCATGTGACGTGTCATCGCGCGGCGAGCCGCCTCGATTTGACGCGCTGTCACACGCTCAGGCTCAAGAGACTTGAGACCATAAGAGCCAAAGTTCAAATCCGATCCACCTTTTGCAAGACCTTTGATCCGGCCTTTGTGCATTTTGCGGAATTTAGTACGCTTTGGTTGTAGCATTTATCATCCTCCCTTAGCGGCGGTTACCGGCACCGCGTGGTGCTGGACCGTCTTGGAGTTCTGCTGAACGGCGATCACGCGCTTGGGGGTCATGTTCCATGATTTCCCCTTTGAAGATCCACACTTTGATACCGATGATACCATAAGCTGTGGACGCCTCAACATTGGCGTAGTCAATATCCGCACGAAGCGTGTGAAGAGGAACGCGGCCTTCGCGGTACCATTCGGTCCGCGCGATTTCCGCGCCGCCCAAACGACCCGCCACATTGACACGAATACCAAGGGCACCCATGCGCATTGCGTTTTGTACGGCCCGCTTCATCGCACGACGGAACGAGACCCGACGCTCAAGCTGTTGCGAAATGCTCTCACCGACGAGTTGCGCATCAAGCTCAGGCTTGCGCACTTCTACGATGTTGAGGTGCAATTCAGACGCAGTCTGAGCCGCAACTTTTTTGCGCAGTGTTTCGATGTCCGCGCCTTTTTTACCGATGATCACACCAGGGCGTGCAGCGTGGATTGTCACGCGGCATTTCTTGTGTGGACGCTCGATAATCACACGCGCGATACCGGCTTGAGCACATTCTTTTTTGATGAACTCACGGATCTTGAGATCCTCTAGCAACAAATCACCGTACTCTTTTTTGTCGGCATACCAGCGGCTGTCCCATGTACGGTTCACCTGAAGGCGCATGCCAATTGGATTGACCTTTTGTCCCATTAGGCTTGCTCCTCTACTTGACGCACTTTGATGGTCAGCTCTGAAAATGGCTTCAAGATACGGCCGAAACGACCGCGGGCGCGTGGACGACCACGCTTCATAACCAAATTCTTACCAACATAGGCTTCTGCAACGACCAATTCATCCACATCCAAGTTGTGGTTGTTCTCAGCATTCGCAATCGCGGACTGAAGGCACTTGCGTACATCAGCAGCGATCCGTTTGTTTGAGAACGTCAGATCGTTGATTGCTTGTTCGACCTTTTTACCGCGGATCATCGCAGCAACAAGATTGAGTTTTTGCGGGCTTGTGCGAAGCATGCGCAGTTTTGCCATTGCTTCGTTATCGGCCACGCGACGAGGGTTTTTCTCTTTTGCCATGGCTCTTACTTCCGCTTCGCTTTTTTATCAACGCCGTGGCCATAATAGGTACGCGTTGGTGAATATTCACCGAACTTTTGACCGATCATGTCTTCTGTGATGTTGACAGGAACATGTTTCTGACCGTTGTACACGCCGAACGTCAGTCCAACGAATTGCGGTAGAATAGTTGAGCGACGCGACCAGATTTTGATCACATCGTTAGTGCGTCCAGATTCGCGAACCGCTGCGGCTTTCTTAAGCACATAAGCGTCGACGAAAGGACCTTTCCATACAGAACGTGCCATATCTTAGCGTCCCTTCTTCTTGGCGTGACGTGAACGGATGATAAGCTTGCTCGAAGCCTTCTTCTTGTTCCGCGTCTTCGCACCTTTGGTTGGTTTACCCCATGGTGTCACTGGGTGACGACCACCAGATGTACGGCCTTCACCACCACCGTGAGGGTGGTCGACCGGGTTCATAACGACACCGCGCACAGAGGGGCGAATGCCCTTGTGGCGCATGCGGCCCGCTTTACCATAGTTCTGGTTCGAGTTGTCTGGGTTCGACACAGCGCCGATCGTTGCCATGCACTCTTGGCGCACAAGGCGCAACTCGCCCGAGGACAAGCGGATCTGCGCATAGCCACCGTCACGACCCACGAACTGAGCGAATGTGCCCGCCGCACGAGCGATCTGACCGCCCTTGCCTTGCTTGAGTTCGATGTTGTGAACGATTGTACCGATGGGCATGCCCGAGAATGGCATTGCATTCCCTGGCTTGATGTCTGCTTTTGCAGAGGCGATCACTTGATCACCAACGCCAAGGCGCTGAGGGGCAAGGATATAAGCCTGCTCGCCGTCTTCATAGCGCACGAGCGCGATGAAGGCTGTCCGGTTGGGGTCATATTCGATCCGCTCAACCGTCGCTGTGACGTCGAATTTATTACGTTTGAAATCTACAATCCGGTATAGGCGTTTTGCGCCACCACCGCGACGGCGTGATGTAATCCGTCCGGTATTGTTCCGACCGCCCGATTTAGTCAAACCCTCTGTAAGAGATTTGACAGGACGTCCTTTCCAAAGTTCCGAACGGTCGATCAGCACCAATCCACGTTGGCCCGGCGTCGTTGGTTTGTACGACTTGAGTGCCATGCTTTCTGTCTTCCGTTATAAGTAGGGCAGCTGCGCCGCCCTTAGTGAAGCCCCCCGAAGGTGGCCGATGAACAGGTGGCTATAAAAGACACCCACACAAAAATCAACAGCCCCAGACGAATCTGAGGCAGGTCAATGAAGAGCGTCTACCAAGCTTTCCCCAAAGCGTCTAGCCCAAAACACAGAAAGCCAACGCACACACTTTCCAAACAACAGAGCAAGCCGACCGCGGGCGGCAAGGAACGCGCCGCCCATGGGGGCGGTCGGCCCATGAGACCCTAAATTAATCTGTTCATCACTACGTGGACTCGTTTAAAATTAGCTTACCAAGAATTCAATTTAAAGTTTATATTGAAGCTTCAGAACAATCTAAGTGGTTTTCCTTAGGTTTAACTTTTTATAATATGGTGGAAAATGAACCAATCAGTGCAAGGACAAGTTAACAACTTTTCTAAGGTAAACGACATACTAAATTGGAATAGGGCTGACCAATTTGAAGCCTACGCAATTTATTGTGTCCTCAGTGGGAACTATTCCTTGAATATCGATCACTTCGACGTTCGCTTAGATGGCGACGAGTTCGGTATCGATGGTGTTGCAATCGTCATCGATGATGAATTGTGCCGAGATAGCCATGAAGTAAGAGACAGGATTGATGGGCGACCATCAAGCGCTGTTTCGTTTCATTTCTTTCAAATGAAAACATCCTCAAAATTTGACCACGGTGATATTTCGAAATTCTATCAAGCAGTGAAAGATTTCTTCAGTGATACCCCCCCTGAAGACAGCGACGCTTTAGACCAGTTATGGAATGCTCAGCGAGCAGTCTATGCTTCTAGTTTGAACAACAACCCAAAGCTATATTTACACTTCATAACCACAGGAACTTATAGAGAATCCAAGCAGCTATCAAAGTTAACCCAGAATCAAAAAAAGAACCTTCAAGACTTAAATATTTTTGCAG
>JBDNBY010000083.1:0-4479 GCA_039767595.1 Paracoccaceae bacterium
CCTTGAGTGAAAGCGGAGGGATTGATTTTGACGCCTATGTCAGTGCCAATCGGGCGTTTCATGATATTATTGCGCATCTGTCTGGCAGTGCGCTCATGATCCGCGAATTGGACCGGATGGCTCAACTGCCCTTGGCGTCCCCTTCGGCCTTTTTGAGCGATCAGGAATTGATCCCGGATTTTCAGGAGTCCTTGAAACATGCTCAGCGGCAGCATCGCACCATTCTTGAAGCGATTGAGAACCGAGAAGGCAGCCGTGCGGAGGCTTTGGCGCGCGAACACGCGCGTCTGGCCTTGATGAATTTTAACTATCTCACCGAACAAAAGCCTGCCCGGGCAAGAAACGTACCTGGGCTGGCTCTTCTTACTGAAAAATAACGTCCTTGGAGAACTCTATGACAAGTTTAAGTGCAAAAATCGAAAGCCACGGGAATGCAGTAGATATGCTGCGCAATTCGCAGATCGGCATGTATGTCTATCCTGTGGTTGCGCCAGAATATACCAATTGGCGCAATGAACAGGCCGCTTGGCGCAAGTCTGCGGTTCTGTTTGATCAAACGCACCATATGGATGAGTTGATTGTCGAGGGGCCAGATGCAGAGGCTTTTCTTGCCTACGTAGGCATCAATGCTTTTGGCAATTTCGATCTCAACCGTGCCAAGCATTTTGTGCCTGTGACCCCTGCGGGCCATGTCATCGGGGATATGATTATTTTCCGCGAGCGCATGGATAAATTCATCCTGGTGGGCCGCGCTCCAACGGCAAATTGGGTGAAGTTTCAAGCGGCGATTGGCACTTGGAAAGTGCGCCTATTCCATGATCCGCGCTCCAACAGCCGCCCGGATGGCGAGCGGGTATTGCGCACCCATTACCGTTTCCAGATCCAAGGTCCGGATGCGCCGGCGATTTTTGAAAAAATCAATGGTGGCCCGGTGGCGGATATTCCGTTCTTCCATGTGGATTGGATCAATGTGGGCTCCAAAAAAGTGCAGGCGCTGCGGCACGGGATGGCCGGGGCACCAGGTTTGGAGATTTGGGGACCCTATGACGACAAACACTATATTCAATCCACCATTCAGCAGGCGGCGCGCGACATTGGCGTTGATCTGGTGCAGGTGGGCAGCCGTGCCTATTCGACCAACACACTGGAATCCGGCTGGATTCCATCGCCTTTGCCAGGAATTTACACCGGCGATGGTATGATGCAGGAATACCGTGATTGGTTGGGCGCTGACAGCTATGAGGCGGCTGGTTCGATTGGTGGTAGCTTTGTGTCGAAAGAGATCTCGGACTATTACGTCAACCCGTTTGAGCTGGGCTATGGCTTCTATATTGGCTGGAAGAAAGAAAATTTCATCGGCAAGGACGCGCTGCTTAAATTGAAAGATGCGCCAAACCGCCAAAAGGTGACGTTCGAATGGAACCGCGAAGATGTGTTGAAAGTCATCGCAAGTGGCCTTGAACAGGGTACGCCATTCAAATGGATCGATTTCCCGCAGCCAAACTATGCCTCCTCTTCGGCGGATATGGTGATGCAAGGCGACAAAATGGTCGGGATGAGCATGTTCAATGGCTACAGCTACAATGAGCGCTGCTTTTTGAGCCTGGGCGTCGTGGCGGCGGATGTGAACATTGGGGATGTTTTGACCCTTAAATGGGGCGAACCGGAACCCACCGGCAAAACCTCTACCGAACCGCATCAGCAAACTGAAATCCGCGTGCGGGTATCAGCAACACCCTATGCCAAGGACGCAAGAGAGAATTACGCAGACAGTTGGCGCACAAAGGCTGACTGATAAAAACGGGCGCAGTGTTGTTATGGCGCTGCGCCAACATAAGACCAACAAAAGTTGATCCTGGGAGGAAAAGACTATGAAATTTGCCAATATACTTGCAGTATCCGCCTTAACATTGGCGGCCCTGCCGGCAAGCTCAGAGGAGTTGAGCTTTGCCAATTTTACCCCACCGTTCCATACAGTGAATGCCTCGGTTATCGAGAAAATGAACGTTGATCTCAATTCGGCGACGGGTGGCGCATTGACGGTGCGCGGCTATCACGGCGGTGAATTGGGCGCTGGGCCCGTGGAGCAATATGTGCGCGTCGTGCAAGGCGTGGCGGATATTGCCTGGGGCCTGCCTGGCTATACCAGCTCGCAATTTGAAAAAACCATGATTGTCGAGCTGCCCGGCACGTTGAGCAATGAGGACGCGGGCTATGCGGCAATGTGGAAGGCTTACAGCGATCACCTCGCCAGCGAATTCCCGGGCACCGTGCCTGTCGCTCTTTGGACGTCTGAGCCCAATGTGTTTATCATGAAAGACCATGTGATCCGTAAACCCTCTGATTTGGCTGGGCTAAAGGTGCGGGTCGCGGGCGCAACGGCGGCCGATGTTGCCACCGCTTTAGGAGCGACGCCTGTTCAAATGCCGATCAACCAAGTCTACAATGCGTTGCAAACAGGCTTGATTGACGGGGTCATTACAGGCTCATCGACATTGAATGACTTTAAATTGGACGAGGTTGCCAACAGTTACACCTTTGGCGCGAACCTTGGTCGCTTGTCCTTCTACGCGGTGATGAACAAAAAGAAATATGACAGCCTATCGGCAGAGCATCGCGCGGCTTTGGACAATGTCAGAGGAATGCCCCTGTCGAAAAGTGCAGAGGACGCATGGAATGAAACTGCGATTGAAGGTGTCGCCGCAGCTCGTTTGCTTGATGACAATACATTCGTTGACCTGACTGAAGCGGAAGCCGCGGCTTTTGCGGCGGCGATTGCACCGGTCACCGGCGCATATGTTGATGCGGTAGGCGGTCAAGCAGCGCAAGCTGCGATGCAGGCCAAATAAAGATGATTGCGCATTTGCGCATCTGGGCGGACAGGCTGATTGGCTTGTCCGCCAACCTTGGCGCCTTGGGCCTTATCGTTGAAGTGGGTGTCATATTGGTGGATGTGATCGGTCGAAGTTTTGGCGTGCCACTTTATGGCTCGCAAGATTTGATTTCGATGTCGATGGTCGTTTTGGTCTTTGGCGCCATGGCGCTTTGTGATCGCCAACGTGGACATATCGCCGTGGATCTCTTTGAGCCGCGCTTTCCCGCCGCCTTGAACCGAGCAATTGATATTCTGGCCGCGCTTCTGGGCGCTGTTGTTTTTGCCTTTATTGCCTATGCGATTATCGACAGCGCTAAGTTGAGCGTCATGTTGAACCTCTCAACCAATCTGTTGCGCTTGCCAAAAGCATGGTTTCAGTGGGGATTGGCTGGATTTTCCATAATTACCGCCCTTGGCATGACCCTGCGTGCGGTTGAGTTGTGCCTGCCTGGGGTCGACCGCCCGTCAACAAAGGAGACGGCCTCATGAGTGCAGAAGCTCTCGGTTTTAGCGGTATTGTTGCCCTTCTGATCCTCTTGGTGCTGCGGGTTCCCGTTGCCTTTGCCATGTTTCTGGTCGGATTTTTGGGCATTTGGGCATTGAACGGTTGGAATGGAGCGATGGGGCTTTTGTCGTCGGAAACCTTCACGCTCGCCTCCAGCAGTGAGTTGGTCGTGGTTCCGCTGTTTATCCTGATGGGAAATATCGCCTCGACAACCGGAATGAGCCGGCAATTATACAATGCCGCTTATGCCGTCATTGGCCATATTCGCGGTGGATTGGCATCCGCAACCCTTTTGGGCTGTGGTGGTTTTGCGGCGCTATCTGGGTCGTCCGTGGCCTCTGCGCTCACCATGGGTAAAGTGTCCTTGTCGGAAATGGACCGCTATGGATACGATCCACGTTTATCAACCGGGGTCGTGGCGGCGGGGGGGACCTTAGGAATCTTGATCCCACCGTCGACGGGCTTTGTTATTTTTGCAATTTTAACCGAGCAATCCATCGGGCGCTTGTTCTTGGCCGGTGTTTTTCCTGGGCTTTTGCTCTTAGCCATCTTTGTGATCACGGTGAGCATCATCTGCTGGTTTCGTCCCGAAGCCGGCCCGCCCGGCCTGCGCAGGTCATTGTCTGAAAAATTGACCGCAGTCACGGGTGCCTTGCCGATTTTATTGGTGATTGCCTCGACCATTGGCGGCATCTATGGGGGGCTATTTTCTCCGGTTGAGGCCGCTGGAGTGGGCGCTGCCTTTGTCATTATCTATGGTATCGTCACGCGCAGCCTGTCACTGTCCGCGTTCTGGCAAGCGGCGCGGGCCTCTGTTGTGACCACAGCTACGGTCATGCTGATCTTGATCGCCGCCCATATGGTCAATCCATTCCTCGCCCTCAGCCATGTGCCAACCTATGTGGGCGAAGCGCTGATTGCCTTGGATATCCCCGTGCTGGGCACTTTGGTCTTGATGCTCTTGGTTTATCTGGTCCTGGGGTGTTTTTTGGAGGGGTTTGCGATGTTGGTGCTTACGCTGCCGATATTTTTCCCGGTGGTCCTGCAAATGGGTATTGATCCCATTTGGTTTGGGGTTTTGGTCGTGCTGACATTAGAA
>JBDNBY010000084.1:0-3813 GCA_039767595.1 Paracoccaceae bacterium
GTACGCAGTTTGAAACACGGGGCTCTGTCACGGCATCTAACCGGTCGATCCAATGGCGCGATAAAGTGGTTGAACCCCTTTTTGAAAGCCTGCCTGATCACGTGATCATTGCCAAATTTGCGAATAAATTTGGCTGGGCAGATCGATTCTTCCGGAATATCGAAATGGAAGATGCCGAGACGCCAAATGTCGAAAGTGTCACGCGTGAGTTTAACTCGGGCATGTGGACCGTTGGCTACACCGGTCAATCGCCAGAGCGGATCAAACTGCATATGGCGAACCAACACACCTTTGACACGACGACGCTCAAGGCTGTGGGTGGTCCTGCGGACGGGGATTATTACGGGATGCCATGGCCCTGCTGGGGTACACCCGAGATGAACCATCCCGGCACGCCGAACCTCTATGACATGTCAAAGCCTGTCTCTGAGGGGGGGCTGACCTTCCGCGCGCGCTTTGGTGTGGAACGTGATGGTGACAATCTCTTGGCTGAAGGGGTCTATTCTAAGAACTCCGAAATCCAAGATGGCTATCCTGAATTCACCATGCAAATGCTGATGGATTTAGGCTGGGATAAGGATCTCACGGCAGAAGAGCGCACTGCGATTGATGCTGTGGCCGGTCCAAAAACCAACTGGAAAACCGACCTATCTGGCGGTATTCAGCGGGTTGCGATCAAGCATGAATGCGCACCATTTGGCAATGCCAAAGCGCGCGCAGTTGTGTGGACCTTCCCTGATCCAGTGCCGATCCACCGCGAGCCGCTCTATACGCCGCGCTATGATCTTGTTGCAGATTATCCGACCTATGAGGATCGCAAATTCTATCGTCTTCCAACGATGTATAAGTCGATCCAACGGAACGATTTCTCAAAAGATTTCCCGATTGTCCTCACATCCGGCCGTTTGGTCGAATATGAAGGCGGCGGGGATGAGACGCGCTCGAACCCGTGGCTGGCCGAACTTCAGCAAGACATGTTCGTCGAAGTGAACCCTCGCGACGCCAATGATTTGGGTGTGCGCGATGGCGAGCAGTGCTGGGTCGAAGGCCCAGAAGGCGGCAAGGTCAAAGTCATGGCCATGGTCACGGAGCGGGTCGGCGCTGGCGTTGCCTTTATGCCATTCCACTTTGGTGGGCATTTCCAAGGCAAGGATCTGCGGGACAAATACCCACAAGGAGCCGACCCATATGTCTTGGGCGAATCCACAAACACAGCGCAAACGTACGGCTATGACTCTGTCACTCAGATGCAAGAGACCAAAGCCACACTTTGCAAAATCTACGCAGCCTAAGGAGGAGCAATTATGGGAAGAGCAAAGTTTCTATGTGACGCCGAACGCTGCATTGAGTGTAATGCATGTGTGACCGCGTGTAAGAACGAACACGAAGTCCCGTGGGGCATCAATCGTCGGCGTGTCGTGACCATCGAAGACGGCACACCTGGCGAAAGATCGATTTCGGTCGCTTGTATGCACTGCTCTGATGCGCCGTGCATGGCCGTGTGTCCAACGGATTGTTTCTATCAATCCGAAGATGGCATTGTCTTGCACTCCAAAGATCTGTGCATTGGCTGTGGATATTGTTTCTACGCCTGTCCATTTGGCGCACCGCAGTTCCCCCAAGCGGGGAATTTCGGCAGCCGCGGTAAAATGGACAAATGTACGTTCTGTGCAGGTGGCCCAGAGGAAAACCACTCAACGGCAGAGTTTGCAAAATACGGTCGCAACCGTATTGCAGAAGGCAAACTGCCGATCTGTGCTGAGATGTGCTCGACAAAGGCGCTCTTGGCGGGGGATTCTGACACAGTGTCAGACATCTACCGTCAACGCGTTGTCGCGCGCGGATTTGGTTCAGGCGCGTGGGGCTGGGGCACCGCATACGAGAGCAAAGCGGGCTAATTAAAACGCAAGAGGCGGGGCCATTGGCCTTGCCTCTTGGTCTTTTCACATGAGGAGTGGGATCATGCAGCGCATGATAATGATCTTAGCTATGCTCTTGAGCATGGTCACGGCAAGTCTTGCCCAAGAAACAGTCCAAGATGCGGATCGCTCTGCCACGGGTGGGGCGCAAACACTCGATGATATTCTAAAGCGTCAACAGGCGCTTGATCTGGATGACAGCTTTCGCAGCGATGCACTGGGCACGCCAGAGGGCGCCAAAGATACCAGCGAACAGCTTGGCACATTAGGCGGCGTCTCAGACGCAGAGTTTTGGCGGAGCTTTCGCTATGGTGCCATTGATCCAAGTGTCTCGTCGCGTGATCCAGCGGCGGGCGTTGTGATCCAAGACACAGGCATGGCATGGCAAGAATTTCGCGCCGGACCGCTGCGCCAAATTGGCGGCAATGTCCTGTTGGGGACGCTGATCGCCTTGGCACTCTTTTATATGCTGCGCGGTAAGATCAAAATTGATGGCGGCCCTGCGGGCACCACAATTAAACGCTTTAAGGCATTTGAGCGCTTTGGCCATTGGATTTTGGCCGGATCGTTTGTGGTCTTGGGCCTGACGGGTCTGTTGGTGTTGTTTGGCCGCGTGTGGATTGTGCCGACCTTGGGGCATGAGGCGAATAGCTTTATATTGATAGGATCGAAATGGGTGCACAATAACGTGTCATGGGCCTTTATGATCGGCGTGATCTGGGTGTTTTTCGCTTGGGTGTTGCACAATATCCCAAATCGCACAGATTTGGTGTGGTTGGCGCAAGGCGGCGGTATCTTTACCAAAGCGCACCCGCCGGCTAAGAAATTCAATGCAGGTCAGAAGATTATCTTTTGGCTGGTGATTGTGATGGGGGTGTCGATCTCGATGTCGGGTCTGTCGCTGCTCTTTCCGTTTGAGCTGCCGATGTTCGCCAAGACTTTTGCCCTGATGAACGAATGGGGGATCTCTGGTCTGCTTGGACTTGGGGAATTGCCATCTCAACTCAGCCCGCACCGCGAAATGCAGCTGGCACAATCGTGGCACACGATCGTGGCCTTTGCCTATATGGCGTTTATTCTTGCCCATATTTATATCGGCTCGGTCGGTATGGAGGGCGCGTTCGATGCGATGGGCAAGGGTGATGTCGATGAGGAATGGGCGCGTCAGCACCATAGCTTGTGGTATGAAGAAGTGACGGGCAAGCCCGCGCATCACGACACCGCAGCGAAATAGGAGTCCATTATGAAATCTATGATATTAGGCTTTGTCGCGATTGTGGTCATCGCCATTGGATCGAATGCTGCGCTCAAGGGCGCAGGGTTTTCCTCTGCCGAACGCTCGGCGTCCGACGCGGTTCGTTTGAAGTAATCAGTGGCGTCGCCCTTATGTTCGGGGCGGCGTTATTTTTGCCAAAGCTGAGGGCCGCCGCAAATCAGCGGATCGATTTTTCCGAGGTTGCCCTCATCTTTTCCCGCATAGTCATATTTACTCAAAACCGCGCGGATGGCGTTGATACGCGCACGGCGTTTGTCATCGCTGCGAATGACAACCCATGGGGCATTATCCGAATGCGTGCGCTCAAACGTCTCGCTAATCGCAATTGAGTAGTCGTCCCATTTTTCCAAACCTTTGGCGTCAATCCAAGACAGTTTCCAGCCCTTGAGCGGATCACTTTCCCGTTTGAGAAAGCGGCGCAATTGCTCTGCGCGTCCGACGTTGAGCCATATTTTAGTTAACGAGATCCCCTCTGATTGAAGCATCTCCTCAAATTGCGGCGTCTGATGGAAAAACCGCGCGCGTTGGTCCTTGGTGCAAAAGCCAAAAACATCCTCGACGACGCCGCGATTGTACCACGAGCGATCAAAAAAGACGATCTCACCCTTGGTCGGTAAA
>JBDNBY010000085.1:0-3067 GCA_039767595.1 Paracoccaceae bacterium
AGCATCGCTGCGTCGGTAGAGGCGTATCTACATAAACTAAACAAACCCCGCAAGAGCAAAATGACATAAAAATGTAAAAAACTTCTGCACCTGCATAGTTTCCTGCAGAGCCCCTAAATATAGAGCTATGACTACTACATATAGCGGTTTTAGCCCTAAGCATGGCCCCCGCGCTTACAATCTTTGTTGATTTTCAGGTGATGTACGTCGAAATATAACGTTATTCCGAGTCGTTTACCGCTGCAGCCGCTGCATAAAGAGCAAACGGATCCAAAACAGACCGCCCCAGAGCCGACTCAAAGACGGATTGGGAGCCAACAAAGGCCGATTCAGACGACTCGCCCTGACCAAGATTGGATTTAAAGATGCCTGCCGCACTCACAGGCAGGAAATCTTCGTAAATCACCGGTCGAGTCACATCATTATTGTAGAAGTAACCCAATCCTTCATCGAGCACGGCGCTCCACGTATCGGGGAATCGTGCGAACGCATCCGCCAGATTCGCCCTATAGTCACCCTGCGCGGCCCGTGCCTCGGCCAAACAAGAATCATAGAGCGCCCGACCTTTGGGTGTGAGCGCTATGCCGCGCTGCTCAATCTCGCCAAAGCGCGCCGTGTGCCCACCATGGGCACCATCAGTGAATTCAATTGGCTCGTTCAGAGCGTGAAAACTTGTCTGCCGCAATAGGATGGGACAGTTGCGGCGAGGCGGCCCCTCTACAACGGCTTTGGCAGGAAGGTCGCGCGCCTGCATCGCGCCTTGGACGGCATCAATGTCCAACGCGCGCGGCGTCAGGTGATTGATATGCGGCCCCTTAAACGAGACTACATCAGCAATCAACCGATGGGCATCGTGCAAGGCATGATACGTCGGCTGATCGACCAACGCCTGCGCATGCCACCGAAACACATGAACGGCCTCGGTGATAAAGTGCGGCATCTCTTGTTGGGTCAGCCCACCGCCTGCTTCTGCAGCGATGATTTTAGCGCGAAGCGTCTGTGAGAAGATCTGTCTCTTATCAAGGATCTCTTGGGCGCGCTGGCGCAACGCCTCATCCTCAATGGCATCTAACCGCAATAGCGATGTAAACACGCGGAACGGATTTTTATTCAATTCCTCCGCCGTGATCGGGCGAAACGCCGTCGAATGCACGGGGATCCCAGACGGGCCCAAATCGTAATACCCCACTGGATACATGCCAAAGACCGCAAAGAGCCGCGCCATCCAAGACAGCTCTTGCGCTGTACCGAGGCGAATGGCGCCATGACGCTCTGCACTGATCCGCTCAAGCCCGCCATCGTGATCAAGCAGCTTGCGAAATGCAGCACTTGTGCCGGCGGTCGTGGCATTGGAGTGCTCGACGATATCAATCAACGTGCCATAGGCGGGCACCTCGGCCCGATACATGTCAGACATGGCCGAACTAAACGCAGCACGCAGTTGCCACTGCGGAATGAAATCAGAGCGAGACATATAGCGCATCCTTTGTCACTTTGGTCACATAAACATCAAGCAAGCGCCCTAGATGAAGTCAAGCACCCTTGAAGCGCACCGCCCGATTGCCTTTATACTATACATACACACAAGGACTTTGACCGATGCCCAATATTCCCCTGATCTTTGATAGCTTTGCCAAGGCCCTTGGCCAGTGGGATGATCCACGGTTTCGCGGTATTTTGGTACGCGGCCTTGCCATGGCGGTGGTTGTGCTAATTGTCAGCGCCTATGCCATGGCCCAAGGTATCTTGTGGATGATCGGCGATACCATTTGGATCCCCCTGTTTGGAGAGGTCACTTGGCTGGCCACCGCACTGAGCACGGCCGCCATCGGATCCATCATGGCGGCGTCAGTCTTTTTGATGACGCCGATCGCGGCGTTCATCATTGGATTTCTACTTGATGATGTCGCCGAGGCTGTTGAGAGCAAGCATTACCCCCATTTACCTCAAGTCGAGAGCATGCCGCTGGCCGAGGCGCTCAAGTCGGGGCTGTCTTTTGCATTTGTGTTCATTGGCATGAATATCGTGGCCTTTTTCCTGGCCTTTATTTTCACACCGCTGATCTTTCCAGTGGTCAATGGCTACTTGCTGTCGCGAGAGTATATGCAATTGGTGGCCCAGCGGCGCATGCCCGTCCAAGAGGCCGAAGCATTTCGACGTGCCCATCGCGGCACAACGTGGTTTGCCGGCATTTGTATGGCCGTCCCGTTGTCGATCCCAATTGTGAACTTAGTCATTCCAATTTTCGGGGCGGCGACATTCACCCATTTGTTTCATCGATTAAAGTCGCCTCAAACCGATTAAAGATATCGATATCGCGCACGGTCAAGTTGCCGCTGGTCACTGTCCAATAGACAATACCCCAAAGCACAACGGTAATTCCCGTGGTGATATACGCCTTTTTCTTGAGGTGATGATTTTCTGGGGCGCCCGCATGTGTGCCATGCACCACTTCGCCGACATCACCTTGCGTTTCTAGCTTGATGGGAATCACTGTTAAAAACGTGAGAAACCATAAAAATCCAACTAAAATTATTGCCGATACGATACCCATAGGGATGCTCCAATCGTGGTTAGGCTTGTTCTAGCTCGATCAAGCACCCGTTAAAGTCTTTGGGGTGCAAAAACAAAACGGGCTTGCCATGTGCGCCGATCTTTGGCTCGCCTGTGCCCAAAACACGCGCGCCATCCGCCTTTAGCCGATCACGGGCCGCAAGGATGTCATCGACTTCATAACACATATGATGAATACCGCCCGATGGATTTTTATCCAAAAACCCTTGGATCGGAGAATTCTCGCCAAGGGGGTAGAGCAGCTCGATCTTGGTATTGGGCAACTCAATAAAGACAACGGTCACGCCATGATCGGGCTCGTCCTGCGGCGCGCCCACTGCCGCTCCCAATGTATCGCGATAGCTCGCGGCGGCTGCCTCTAAGTCTGGCACAGCTATGGCCACGTGGTTCAATCGTCCAATCATGATACGCTCCTTCAAGTCTTAATATACCATTGCATACGGATCGCCTCAAATTCTAGCAAGCCGTTAAACATATATTAGGCAATCTGCCG
>JBDNBY010000086.1:0-6800 GCA_039767595.1 Paracoccaceae bacterium
CTCAGGTAATATATTCCGTGGAATGTTTAGGTGGGTGCAAATCTCGTTCGACCATTCGCCGGTATGAATATTATATAGCATCGTGCGCGCTGCGTTTGTGGCATCTGTGACATGGCGCGCCCCGCCTGTCAGGTTCCAAATTAACCAAGTATCGACTGTGCCAAATAGCAAATCCCCCGCTTGCGCACGCGCACGCAGATCGGGATGTTCATCCAACAGCCACGCGAGCTTGGTCGATGAAAAATACGGATCAACCAACAGGCCGGTTTGAGTTCTGACTACATCGGGGAAATCCGTTTTAGATAGCTCTTCACAAAATTGCGCAGTACGGCGATCTTGCCAAACGATGGCGTTGTATACTGGCTTCCCGCTGTGTTTGTCCCACAATACTGTCGTCTCTCGTTGGTTGGTAATACCAATCGCCGCGATATCACTGGCGGATAATCCGGCTTGTGCAATTGCGTCGCGTGCGGTGCTCAGTGTTGTATGCCATAAATCCATCGGATCGTGTTCAACCCAACCACTGTTTGGGAAATGCTGTGGAAACTCTTGTTGAGCTGTGGCCACCACCGCCAAGTCGGCGTCGAAGATCAATGATCGTGTCGATGTGGTGCCCTGATCAATTGATAAAATATATGACATGCGGTTCTCCTATCTATGATGCAGTGTTTGTACCCGCGCGATACGTTGTGATCCACTGCTCCAGCGCTGCGATCTGATCCTTATTCAAGCGTAAGCCTAATTTAGTGCGGCGCCAGACGATATCTTCGGCGGTGTGAGCATATTCATGTCGCATGAGCCACTTGACCTCGGTTTCCGTCAGAGAGGCGCCAAAATGAATGCCCAGATCGTCAATCTGCGTACTTCCGGTTAAAATTATTTGCGCCTCAGTGCCATAGGCGCGGATCAAACGCTTGGCCCAAAACTGGTTAAGATAGGGGTAGGCGCGGCGCAGATCATGCACAAGCGTATCGACGCCATCCACCCCAAAATCACCGCCGGGCAGGGGAACGCCTGCCGTCCATGGCCCGCGCTGCGTTTCTATATAGCCTTCGATCTTTTCGAGGGCTGTTTCCGCCAAACGGCGATAGGTTGTGATCTTGCCACCAAAAATATTCAACACGGGGGCCCCGCCGGCCTCATCCACTTTGAGCGTGTAGTCCCGCGTTGCTGCTGTCGCACTTCTGGCGCCATCATCGTACAAAGGACGCACACCCGAATATGTCCAGACCACGTCTTGTGAAGACAAAGATTGTGCAAAATAATCGTTTGCGAAGTTGAGTAAATAGTCCTGCTCGGCGTCTGAGCAGACGGGCGCTTGGTGCAGGTCCTCTTGTTCGGCATCCGTTGTCCCAATCAAGGTGAAATCTGTTTCATAAGGGATTGCAAAAATGATGCGCCCGTCAGTCCCTTGAAAGAAATAGGATTTGTCGTGATCATAGAGTTTGCGGGTCACAATATGACTGCCGCGCACGAGGCGTACGCCATCGGTGGAATTCAGGCGCAGCTTTGTTTGAATGATATCTCCGACCCAAGGGCCCGCAGCATTCACGAGCATCCGTGCATAATGAGTGTGTAGCGTGCCATTTTCGGTGTTGCGCGTTCTAACGCACCACAGATTGCCCTCTCGCTGAGCGCTGATCACCTGCGTCCGCGTCATAATGTGCGCGCCGCGTGCTTGTGCGTCGCGCGCGTTTAAGACGACCAATCGCGAGTCTTCGATCCAGCAATCGGAATATTCATAGGCCTGTTCAAATCGATCTTGGAGCGGCGCCCCTTCGGGTGCGTTCTGCAACGCAAGCGTCTGTGTCCCTGGCAGGATGTTGCGCCCGCCCATGTGGTCATAGAGAAACAAGCCAAGCCGAATGAGCCAAGCTGGCCGCCGACCTTTCATCCATGGGAGTATCACGCGCAACAGCTTGGATGTGGGTGTTTCAGAGTCAAACCGCATGCTTTTGTGGTAGGGCAGCACGAACCGCATCGGCCAACTGATGTGCGGCATGGCTTGCAGGAGCACCTCGCGCTCGATCAAAGCTTCGCGCACAAGGCGAAATTCGAAATATTCCAAATAACGCAGTCCACCATGAAACAGCTTGGTTGATGCCGATGACGTTGCCGATGCCAAATCGTTCATCTCTGCCAAAGTCACAGTCAACCCGCGCCCCGCTGCATCCCGCGCAATGCCGCAACCATTGATGCCGCCCCCAATAATAAAGAGGTCACTGGTCGTGTGATCTATGTTTTGCCCACTTGGCAAAGCTTCGGAATGCGATTGGGCCATGTTATGAAAAAATCCCGAGAATACGTTCGTTTATATTCGCTTATATGCGTTAATGTAACTTTTGTATGAAAATGCAAGAGTTTTACTGTTTTATCAAGGTTGAATCTTCGTTTATTATTTGTCATGTCATAGAAACGCCGCAGAGTGTTGGCACCCCGACACCCTCAAACGCAGAGCTGTAAAAGAGTAAGCCGATGTCGCAAACCATTCGTCATCCCGAAATCCTTGAGATAGCGCGGCGCCAAGGCAAAGTTACGGTCGATGGGCTGGCTGAGCATTTTGGCGTAACGTTGCAAACAATTCGGCGTGACTTGAGTGATCTCGCTGAAATGGGCCGTCTTGAGCGTGTGCATGGGGGCGCAATTTTGCCATCGGGCACTGTGAACATCGGCTATGAAGAGCGGCGCGCTCTGAACATTGACGGTAAGGCGACAATTGCAAAGGCCTGCGCCGCATATATTCCAAATGGCATTTCGTTGTTTTTGAATATCGGGACGTCGACAGAGGCCGTGGCGCACGAGCTCCTCCATCATCAGGGGCTGATGGTCGTCACGAATAATATAAATGTCGCAAATATTTTGGCCGCAAATTCAAGTTGTGAGGTCATTGTCACAGGGGGGCACTTGCGGCGCGCGGATGGTGGTTTGATCGGGAATTTTGCGGCGCATACGATTGAGCAATTTAAATTCGACATGGCCGTGATCGGTTGCTCGGGTCTGGATTCTGACGGAGACTTGCTCGATTTTGACATTCAGGAGGTGAGCGTCAGTCAAACTATTTTACGCCAATCTCGAAAGACAATTCTTGTCGCGGATCACGGCAAACTTAAGCGGACGGCGCCGGCAAGGATTGCATCTTTGGCGCAAATTGATGTGTTTTTTACCGACAAACCCTTGCCCTTAGATCTTTGTGAAAAATGTGAAGGTTGGAACACGGTTGTCAGCGCACCGATATCTTAAGGGCCGCCGGCGATCGAAACCTGTAGGGGTCGCGCAGGTGTTCGCTTTTATAATCCTGACTGCTCGACCCATGAAAAGGGGGCCGTTTACCGGCTGTCTTCATATCTTGGTTTGGCATCCGGATCTTGGTCAAGGACGCTGTGAAAATGTTCAAGCACTTCGGTTAATGTGGAGCGTTGTGCGTCGGTTAATCCCGAGAGTAAGCGCTGCTCTACCTGTGTCGCGGGTGGTAGAATAGACGTAAGGGCCTCTGCCCCTTTGGATGTTAGACCAATTTCGACAAGCCGACCGTCGTGTGCTCCGCTGCGTTTGGCAACTAGACCTGCGGTTTCCATCCGTGTGACTGCGCGGCTGACGCGGGATTTTTCGAGGTTGGTATAGACTTGGATATCCCGAACTGAGGCAGTGCCAAGATATTGCAAATTGACCAAAATGCGCCATTCGGCCACGGATAGCCCATGCGAGCGGCCGTAATCGGCCGCCAGCCGCTGGCTGACCCGTTCTGAAATATAGGCCAATTGATATGGCAAAAAGCCGGAAAGATCGAAGGTCTCAGTCATAGTTGCCCTTTTGCATTCATGTAGCATATTGACTTTTGTTGCAACTGCAACGATATAATTCATTGCAAGCGCAACAAATATCGAGGCAACTCGCGAGAGGGGACAATTCATGGCAAAAGCATTCGCATCGGCAGGCGACCTAACGGAAAAGGAAATCAGTTTTACCGAAGTTAGTGAGGGCCTCTATGCCTTTACAGCCGAGGGTGATCCGAATTCCGGTGTCATCATCGGCGATGACAGTGTCATGATCGTTGAGGCGCAAGCGACCCCGAGACTGGCCAACAAAGTGATCGAATGCGTGCGCAGCGTGACCGATAAGCCAATCAGCCACGTGGTGCTGACCCATTATCATGCGGTGCGGGTGCTGGGCGCTTCGGCCTTTGGAGCGGATCAAATCATCATGTCAGATGCCGCACGCTCAATGGTGGTCGAGCGCGGTCAAGAAGACTGGGATAGCGAATTCCAACGCTTCCCGCGTCTGTTTGAAGGTCACGAAAGCATCCCCGGTCTAACCTATCCGACAACGACGTTCAGCGACAGTATGACAGTTTTTTTGGGCAACCGAAGAGTTGAGATCAAGCAGATCGGCCGCGCGCATACAGCCGGTGACAGTGTGATTTGGGTGCCAGATGCGCAGACGATGTTCACAGGCGATATCGTCGAATATCACTCTGCGTGCTATTGCGGCGATGGTCATTATGAAGAATGGGGCGCCACCCTTGATGCGGTCAAGGCCTATGATCCGCAGTCGATTGCGCCGGGGCGCGGCAATGCTTTGGTGGGGCGCGAGATGGTGGATGCTGCCATCGCCAACACGCGCGATTTCGTGGACAGCACCTATAACGCGGTCAAGCCTGTGGCAGCCAAGGGCGGCAGCCTCAAAGATGCGTGGGACGCGGTGCGCGCGGCTTGCGATCCCAAGTTCAAGGACTATGCAATCTATGAACACTGCCTGCCATTCAATGTCGCCCGCGCTTATGATGAGGCCCGCGGTATTGCCCACCCGCGCATTTGGACGGCGCAGCGTGACCTAGACATGTGGGAGGCATTGCAGGGATGAATGCGCCTCTCGTTGATAGGTATCCACTCGCCTTCAAACTCTACCCCTATCAACGGTCCACTGACCAAGATACGCCCAAACCCGTCCGTCACCCTGTTGTGATCGTCGGCGGCGGCCCGATTGGGCTGGCGCTGGCCATGGATCTTGGTCAGCGTGGTACACCGGCGTTGGTGTTGGATGATCACGAAGGGGTCGGGCAGGGGTCGCGGGCCATTTGCTTTGCCAAGCGCACGCTTGAGATTATGCACCGTTTAGGTGGGGGTGCACAGATGCTGGACAAAGGGGTGGTCTGGCAAAAAGGTCGCGTGTTCCGCGATCGCGACGAGGTGTTTGACTTTGACCTCTTACCAGAAGATGGGCATCGCTGCCCTGCCTTTATAAACCTCTCTCAGATCCATTTTGAAAAGTACCAGATGGAGGCGATTAATGCCTCTGACGCCCCGATTGATGTGCGCGGTAAGAACCGCGTAGATGCGGTCGTCGATCATGGCGATCATGTTGCTCTAACTGTTATGACGCCCGATGGTCCCTATCAGATCGAAGCCGACTATGTCGTGGCTTGCGATGGTGCTCGCTCGCCCATTCGCGATATGATGGGGCTCGGGTTCGAAGGTCGTGTGTTTGAGGATAATTTCCTCATCGCCGATGTGAAGATGACCGCCGATTTCCCGACCGAACGCTGGTTTTGGTTTGAGCCGTGGTTCAAATCGGGTGACAGCGCCTTGTTGCACAAACAGCCCGATGACATCTGGCGGATTGACTTTCAGCTGGGTTGGGGCATCGACCGTGAGACAGAGTTGAAAGAGGAAAACGTTCGGGCCCGTGTGGATCAGATGCTGGGGCCGAATGTTGAGTATGAGCTAGATTGGTGTTCTATCTATACGTTCCAATGTCGACGCATGGAAAACTTTGTCCATAATCGAGTGATCTTTGCCGGAGATTCCGCGCATCAAGTGTCGCCGTTTGGGGCGCGTGGTGCGAATTCTGGTGTGCAGGATGCCGACAATCTGGGTTGGAAACTGGCAGCGGTCCTTGATGGTGCCGCTGAAACTTTGCTCGATAGCTATGAGATGGAGCGCGCGTTGGCGGCAGATGAAAACATCTTGAATTCTACCCGTGCCACCGATTTTCTAACGCCCAAATCGGACATGTCAAAGATCTTTCGCAACGCTGTGCTTGATCTGGCCAAAGAGTATGAATTTGCGCGGCCGTTGATTAACTCTGGTCGATTGAGTGTGCCAAGTGTGTATGATGGATCGCCTTTGAACGGCCCAGATGCACTGGCTGGGCCCGCCCGCACACGCCCTGGGGCCCCTTGTCCAGATGCGCCTTTGGGGGCGGGCTTTGTGCTTGATCATCTAAAGGGGCAATTTACCTTGCTGGCCATTGGTATCAATGCGCCGGCGGTGCAGGGTGTCGCGACACTGATCATCGACGCGGCGGATGTGTCCCCTGAGTTAAGAGAGCGATACCTTGGTGATGCGGCCTGCGCGCTTTATCTGATCCGTCCGGATCAGCATGTCACGGCCCGTTGGGCGGACGCAGATGCGGCCGACATTACCAAAGCTTTGAACACGGCGATGGGAGGTTCCTGATGAGCGATCTGATATTATCCCCAAACATTCTGGACCCTGATGGATTTTATGCAGAGCTGTTGGAGGCCCACGACGGATTGTCTGTGGACGATAGCCAAAGCTTAAACGCGCGTTTGGTGTTGATCCTTTCCAATCACATCGGCGATCGCGACACATTGCGCGCGGCCTTGTACGCCGCGAAGTCCGCCGCGAAAGGAGCGAACATATGACACCGATGGAACCGCACGCCCTCATCCAATCCGATGGCTCGAGCATGACACCCGGCTACATGCCCGGCTGGGGAAATGATTTTGAGACAGAGGCGTTGCCCGGCGCATTGCCCGTTGGCATGAATTCCCCTCAAAA
>JBDNBY010000087.1:0-3337 GCA_039767595.1 Paracoccaceae bacterium
AAACTCACTATGGCGCGCGTGTCACAGATACCATGTGCCATTATAAAACGGCACTGATCTACGCCGGATGTTTTGCGTATCTGGATCAAAACATTGATTTGTTAACAGAAATATCTTTGGCGCTGACGTTTATTCAAGAAAAGGTGCCATCGCTTTGGCGCGAAAGGCTATCGTCGATATCCTTTGACTACAGTTCAATTGATCCAGCAACGGTAATGGTGGACGACTATCATACTTATCTCATGGCGCGCTGGGCGCAGAGCAGTTTGGAGCATGTGCCATTGCAGTTTGATCTGTCGATGCACAAGGCGTGCGTCACGATGGTGCGATCAGAGCGGTCTCATATCCATGCGCTTTGGGCGATGAGTACGCTATATCGCGATCAGGCCGGCGCCGATCCAAATTGTGCCGATCCAATTTTTGCCGATCAAAATTTTGATGGAGCGGGCTGGCTGAGCCATGCGTTGCGCCAAAATGGTGGGCATGCCACAGCGCGCGTGCTTGAGGCCTTGAGGGCACAGGTGAGCGAGACCGCTGAATTTTTAGATCATTTCATGCGCCGCCCCCAGAACAGGTTGCAGGTCTAAATCAGCTGTAAAATCCTTTTGAAAGTGTCGATTTCCACTTGACGGTGCGAACGGGGTTCAATAATCAACACCCTACTGAGCGGGTATGGTGAAATGGTATCATAAGAGCCTTCCAAGCTTAAGGTGCGGGTTCGATTCCCGCTACCCGCTCCAAGTATCCATAAAAAACTGTTTTTAATCAATACTCTAAGTGGCGCCGCTTCCTGGCGAGTTACACTTAGCGTTACATTTATTTAAAAGTTAATTGGAGCTTGGACAGCAAACGTATGCTTGTATTGTGCTATAGTCTACGCGCGCGCGAATGCTTGAGACTTAATATTCACGCAAGCTTATACGCATTTTGCAAATTCAGCCAATCGCTTTGATAGGTTCAGACGGCGGCGATAGTACCCTGCCGCGTGATCAATTCTCTGAGGTTCTGGCCAAAGATCTGATGCGTTGCGACAGACGTCTCCTTTGCGCGAGAGGAAGTGTGTTCACTCATAATGTTCTTAAACCGCGAAATGGCTGCGCCGGTTGGCAAGCCTGTCGCAGTTAGCCCCTATTTTGCTGCACGCAGCCCCCGATTTGTGCGCTTTGCAGCGCGTGTCCCTACCAAAATGTTAACACGTGCCATCCATTTGGGCAAATACAATTTAAGTATGAGTGCTATGGTACATGCTTCAATTAATGATTGTATTTTGCTGCTTTAATTCTCGCGTTAAGACGCATGTCGTTCCAGCCTGCGCCAGAATGTCATTTGCGCTTTGGGGCGTGAACTTGTAAGGCGGTCTTGGCTTGACGCAAGTTCCATGGACACGAGGGGAAGAGATGGCGAGATCTCCACAGACACAAGATCGAGAAAAATCAAAGAAAATCTCGAACTTAGCGGCACTTTGGCCGTTTATCCGCCCGTATAATGCTCTGTTGGCGGGCGCGTTTGCGGCTCTTGTGATCACGGCGTTTATCTCGCTTTTGCTGCCGATGGCGGTGCGCCGTGTGGTCGATAATTTCAACAGTGATGTGATCGGCCTGCTCAATCAGTATTTCGTTGCGGCGATCTTCTTTGCAGGGTTGCTCGCCTTTGGCACGGCGCTGCGCTACGCGCTCGTGACGCGGTTGGGGGAACGTGTGGTCACCGATATGCGCAAGGCCGTGTTTGATCGCGTGTTGTCCATGTCGCCGGCGTTTTACGAGAATATCATGACGGGTGAAGTTATTAGTCGCCTGACCACCGATACGACCTTGATCCAATCTGTGATCGGCTCATCCGTGTCGATTGCGCTGCGGAACTTTTTGATTTTCATCGGCGGTATGATTTTGATGCTGCTCACTTCAGTCAAATTAACATTGTTAGTGTTGCTCATTGTGCCTGCCGTCGTCGTTCCCATTTTGGTACTGGGGCGCCGTCTGCGCGTGCTTGGGCGGGAGAACCAAGAGAAAATCGCTATCAGCGCGGGGCTTGCGACAGAAAGCTTGGGCGCCGTGCAGACTGTGCAAGCCTTCACCAACGAAGGCCCAGTCAAAGCGAGTTTCAATGATGCCTCTGAGCTGAGCTTTGTCTCGGCGCTCACGCGTATTCGCACACGGTCTGTGATGACGGCCTTGGTGATCTTTTTGGTCTTTAGCGGCGTGATTGGCGTTTTGTGGATCGGTGCGAATGATGTGCGCACGGGGGATATGTCCGTTGGTGTATTGGTGCAATTTTTGATCTATTCGATCATGGTGGCCGGCGCAGTGGCGGCCCTGTCGGAAATTTGGGGCGAATTGCAGCGGGCAGCCGGTGCAACGGAACGCTTGATCGAGTTGTTGCATGCGCAGGACCCTGTCCAAGATCAAGAGGTGCCAGAAGCTTTGCCTGCATTGGTCAAGGGGCACATTCGATTTGACGATGTCGCCTTTAGCTACCCATCTCGGCCAGATCAAAATGCTCTGGATCACATCAGTTTTGAGGCCAAAGCGGGTGAGACAGTTGCCTTAGTCGGCCCCTCTGGGGCGGGCAAAAGTTCGGTGATTCAGTTGCTCTTGCGATTTTATGATGCGAAATCTGGAGTGATATCTCTGGACGGTCTGAACATTGCCGAATTGGCTCGAGATCAGTTTCGCCAAAGTATTGCAATTGTCCCCCAAGAGCCTGTGATTTTTGCGGCCTCGGCGTGGGATAATATTCGCCGTGGGCGGCCGGATGCCTCGGATGAGGATGTGATCGCGGCCTCCAAAGCGGCCCATGCCGATGAGTTTTTGGCAAAGCTGCCCAAGGGGTATGATACGTTTTTGGGGGAACGTGGCATAATGCTATCGGGCGGACAAAAACAGCGGATTGCCATTGCGCGCGCGATTTTGCGCGATGCGCCTGTGTTGTTATTGGATGAGGCGACCTCGGCGCTGGATGCCGAAAGCGAGGCGCTTGTGCAAAAGGCAGTGGATCAACTCTCGCAAAACCGCACTTCTATCGTTGTGGCGCACCGCTTGGCCACCGTCAAAAAGGCAGATCGCATTTTGGTGATGGAAGATGGCCGGATTGTTGACCAAGGCACGCATGAGGAATTGGTGGCCAAAGACGGGCTCTATGCGCGTTTGGCAAAAATGCAGTTCACTGACGGAGCGTAAAGCAAGAAAATACTTGCAAGACCAGCCTCTCGCCTTCAAAGTCTAATAAAATAAGCTTTGGGAGGAGCAAATGGCGTTTGATACACTTGAGGATGTGATCGCAATTGAAAAGGCATCGGCATGGGCGGATCTCCCCCTGCCTAAAACCCTATGGGGGATGC
>JBDNBY010000088.1:0-5384 GCA_039767595.1 Paracoccaceae bacterium
AGTAGCGTGGTCTCGGAGAGAGAGGGTTAAAGTCGGGCTTTAAGCTGGTCTGCCGCCAATTGAGCGATGCCTTTGACTTGTTCAGGGATAACATAACACTCGTCGTAATGCCCCTCTTTGGCGGCGCGTTCGAATTCATTGAGCAATCGCTGTGCCGAAGAAGCACCCACTGTAGCGGCGACACCGGCGGCTTTGTGGGCCGCTTGCGCCGCACCTTGCCAGTCGGCCTCGCTCATTTTGTGTTCCATGGTGGCGACGGCATCTTGGCATTCTTCTACGAATTGGTCGACGTAGCCACCCAATGACTCGCGGTCCAAAATTTCCAACAGGCTGTCAATGACATCCACGTCAATGAGGTGCTCTGACATCTGGGCGTCTCCTTCGTCTTCGTCTTTGATCATCATGGTGCTGCGCACAATAGAGTTTGCTTGCAAATTCGCGCGATAGAGCACCGCGCGAATAATGTTTTTACGGATCGGTTTTACAATCACATCATCCATACCCGACGCGAGGAATGTATCAATTTCATCTGGCAAAGCATGTGCCGTAACCCCAATAATTGGGACTTGTTGATTGGGGCCAGCGGTGCGAATGAGTTCTGTCGCGCTCATTCCGTCGAGGTTGGGCATCGAAATATCCATGAGCACGGCATCATAGCGTTCGGTCGCGGCAAGCTTTGCAGCCTCACGGCCGTCTGGTGCTTCGTGGACGGTGTGGCCCTCGACTTCGAGGATCTCGCGGAGGACTTCGCGGTTCACGCGGTTATCTTCGGCGATCAAAATGCGCATCGGTTGTGAGACCGTCTCTTCGGCTTGTTGCTTGGACTGGATCTCGGTTTCGATGGTGGTCTTGCTCTTGGGCTTTTTGACAGCCACAGGCAATTTCACTACAAGCTCGAACACACTGCCATCACAGACGGCGCTATCGACACGGATCATACCGCCCATCGCTTTGGCCGCGCGCTGTGCAATTCCAAGCCCCAAGCCAGAGCCTTTGCACACACGGGTATATGATGTCTCAAGCGCTTCAAACGTCTCAAAGATTTGATTGAGGTTCTTGCGCTCAATCCCAATGCCATTGTCGCGCACGCCGACGGTCAATTCGACTAGTCCGGTGTCATTATCCAAGGTGGCCCGCAATTCGACATTAATCTGGCCCTGTTCCGTGAATTTGACAGCGTTTGAAATAAAGTGCTGCACGACATAGCGATATAGGTTTTCATGGCCCATCACGTACGGGATTGGCGTAGACGGGCGGGACACCGCGATGATGTTCCCCCGCTGCTCGGCGCACGGCATTGCATCTTCGACCAAGGATTTCGCAATCTCAAGTGGGGCAAAGGGACGGGAGGGACCATCGGAATATTCAGGCGATGACAGCCGTGTTAATTCCAGAATATTGGTCACTTGGCTCAATGCAGTCGCACCGCAATTATCGATGATCCCTGTGAGCCATTCTTGCCGGTCGTCTAAATGAGTTGTTTCGCGCAACAGCTCAACACCGGCGATGATCCCATTGAGCGGCGTGCGCAGCTCATGGCTCATGACAGCGAGAAACTTGGCCTTAATGGAATCGTCATCGTCTGTGTCTTGCACGGAAATAGGCACTAAGCCATGCTCGTTGTGAACCACGGCTTTCTCTTTGGCGGGATCCAAAAATGCCAAAACAGCGCGGCGCCCGCTTCCTGAGCTCAGGGCTGCTAGGATCAAAGTCGCCGGCAGGATGCGGCCAATTGTCGTGTTAAGCTCGATGCCAAGTGACGCAACACCCACTGTCGATCCGCTATAGAGGGCAGCGATCGTTTCTTCGATTTCTACGCGCTTGGAGGGGGCCGCGACTAAATTTGGCAATTTTCCTGTTTGGACAGCGCCATGTTCTTCTAACTGTTGCGCTGCCAAATTCCGCTCAATAATCACACCATTATGCTCGACATTGAACGCCGGAATAGGAGCTGCAGTGACGATATGCGCTACAGAATTGGAAAATGCTAATTTCTCAAATTGACCCGAGCTTTGAACCGTGAGGTATCTCACCAATTGAAACCCAATCGGTACGATTGCCGCCAGTGTCACAAAGATAAACGCAACCACACCACCATTGCCGACCTCACGGGCCGCGGGAATAAACAAAAAAACAAGCGCCGCCCCGATCAAAATACCAGGAACCACAATCCCAAACGTAATGTTTACATGAGATAGCGTCGAGTGAGCCTTGTTCGTACGAGCCAAAATAAATACCTCTCAATGTGCAATCATACTCAAGGAGTCTGATACGAATTTCCCACCAACAAACGACCTACGCTGTTGGTATGTTATAGTTCAATCTATACCACTTAAAAGAGAGCCTTAATCAACCATAGCGTATAATATTCCGACAATTCGAGCATATACATACTCTTAATGTAACTAATACAACTATTTAGACATGTTACCGCCCAGTCAGGTTATATTTATGATGTTATTTATAATCATTTGGTATTATGCTATTCTGAAAGAATAGGGTATATTGTAGCGTATAGCCTGACTAGACAAAGAAGGTTACAAAAGCAGTGAGTAACGAGGCTTAAATGGATATTCAAGACAGCAAGATAAACGTTTTGATCGCAGATGATCATGGAATGATACTCGATATCCTTTCGATGTATTTATCCGCGCAAAATGATATCGCAGTGAAAACAGCCAATGACGTAGACGCAGCTATGGATATTTTGGAATCTGACGCGCTAATCGACGTGATTTTGTTGGATTACAATATGCCTGGCATGAACGGCCTACAGGGCTTTGCACGCGTTTACAAAGCAAACGATGAGAAACCTGTCGCGATTTTGACAGGTCAGCCCACGCGGCGCATGCTCGATGATGCGCTTGAGGTGGGTGCATCAGGTATTCTCCCTAAAACCATGCCAGCGCGCAGTCTGGCCAATGCTATTCGATTCATCCACGCAGGTGAAACGTTCATGCCGCTCAGCCTGATGCGCGATGAAATGAACTCTCAATCAACGAATTCCGGCCCACTGAGCGCGCGTGAAATGACTGTTTTGAATTTCTTGGGCGAAGGGAAGCAGAACAAAGCAATCGCAAACCTTCTTGATTTATCAGAAGCTACAATCAAGATGCATGTGAAATCCATTTGTAAAAAACTCGATGCCGACAACCGGACACACGCGGTGGTCAATGCGCGAGATATGGGTCTGATTTAATCTAATAAATCAGAGCCCTCTTATGCCAATTCTGGATCGTTGGTCACCTCTTTGATAAAGCCGCGCAATCGTTCGGTCGTGGCTTTTTTGATTTGCGAGACGCGGCCCATGGTAACATCCAAAGTAGCCGCGACTTCATAGACGTTGAGCTCTTGGACATAGTAAAGTTGAAGCACAAGGGCCTCGCGTTGAGGCAATTTTGTCAATGCGCGTTTCAACAAAGTTTTCATTTCAGATTGTAATGTCTGACCCTCGGGTGAAAAGTTATGATCTTGGAACAGTACGTTGTGGTCTGAATACACTTCATCCAGAGATTGAAACCTTTAACCTGTCGGCAATTTCCTTGGGCTCTGCATTACGTTTCACCTCGCTTTCCAGCACGAGGATCGTCTGCTTCACCTTTTGTTGCATAGAGATCGTCGCGCGGCACAAATTTGAATTGCAGCGCAGAAAATAAATGATAGAGCCGCGAATACGAATGGCCGCATAGGCGGAAAAGGCGACCCCTTCGCGGGTGCTATAACGCTGCGACGCATCGACAAGCCTACGGTAGTCGGCCTGCAAGATATCCTCAATTTCGACAAAATGTCCGACACGCCCATGGAAATGCCATGCAAGGCGCCGCACCAGAGGCATGTTGTCTGTCACTAATGTCTCAGGACGATTTTGCTGTTTGGCATATGTTTGTGGTCCCATCATGAGGTACTCGCTTTATCTTGGATTCGCGCAATATAGGAAATGCGGTCAAAGCTTTTGGCGCGGGGGCGCGGCTGGGTGGCTGAGAGGATCGCTCAGGTGATGGCTCAGCGCGTGATGCAGCCATGGCCCGCGGTCACGGCGGCGGCGCTGAGGCCGCAGCCTCATGAGGGTCATCAAATAACCAAGCCTGCTCCCAGCCAGAAATATCCTGTGGTGAAATGATCCGCTACGGATCCAAAATCACCAACCCACAGGCCGCAAAAGATAAGCGCAACCGGTGCGCGACGCAGACCGCTAATTCCTCTGCACTTGGGGACCATTGATCGAGCTGCGTAAAGGCAACATGCGCAGCGCGGGTCTAGTGATGTGTCTACGGTCAGAACCTTTGGGACATATTTGTTGAATTGATTGAGGAGGATTTCTGGTTCATCGTAACCTTCATGGAGTGAAGATGAGCAATAAATCCGTTGGCAGCAAAGAAGCTAAAGATAAGTTGGTTAAAAACATCCGCCGCAAGACGGCGCGGAAGTATTCGGCTGAGGAAAAAATCCGCATTGTTTTGGCCGATCTTCGTGGCGAAGAAAGCGTTAAAATGGCCTCATTGGATTGGGTGATGGTCGTAGTGACATCGTCCCCCGTCACGCGGAGCGCCTGTAAATCGACATCCTCCATACGCGAGGCGGATAGATCATATTCACCGCGGCCCACATAATAAAATGTATTTGAAAATTCCTCGACAACATACAACGAGCGGGTCCGCTCGGACACCGTGACAACCGTATCCCCATAAACGAGAAAGTCCGTCACCCCATCAAATGCGCCGTTTGTTGCCTTGAGCACTCGCGTTTTGTTAACTTGCATGGTTCACCTCTTAATATGAGGTCAACCTTTCTTAACAGCGCGTTTACATCTTAGCGCAGATCGAGCAGAAATGCGATTTTTCCAGACAATTTGATCCGGTTAACTTGCGCTTAAGGTTTTTGTGGCTGCTCGATCTCGGCCTGTGGATCATCCGCCAGACCCTCTTCGATCGGCGCATGCGCGTCGGTCTCGGGCGTTGCATCAACGACCTCTAACTCTTCGGCATCCTCCACGCTAAATGCATCGCTTGCTCCCGTCTGCTCTAACAACATGGGCTCCAGACGCTCATCTAGATGAGAGGTGTTGCCGCGCGCTGGCTCTTTCCAGCTGAGCGTATCAAATGCGTGACACTGGCCGCAGACCGGCGCCCATTGGGGTAAAATACTCGAGCAATTCTCGCACACCCACTGCGGCCCGCGCGAGGCAGTGAGCGCCTTGGCCAACCATCCCCGCACCACGACGTCAGAGGCGCCTTCGCCGCGCTCAATCGCAGCCATCAGTGTCAAAGCCCGCGCATCAGGCTGTGTCTCGACGAGATCGCCCAAGGCGCGGCGCGCTTGCGGGAAATCTTCGCTGGCGACATGCAGCTCGGCCATCATCAATTTGGTTTCGCGGTGATCTGGAT
>JBDNBY010000089.1:0-5804 GCA_039767595.1 Paracoccaceae bacterium
CGCCCGTCACAAGAGGGTTGTTTTGAAGCTTTGCATGAAGCCGCAAATCAGGCACGATCAAGGGGTTTGTATCAAGGAGTGCGTATTGGCATAGCGTAGCTTGCGAGGATATTCTGAGGGGTCCATTCCGGCGGGAAAGGCGTGGGCCATGAAATATTGGCGTTCTTCGTCCAACAGGCCTGTATAGGCAACAGGGCAATCACACAGCGCCTTTGCCATTTCAATGTAGATTTGAAATCGATTTTTTTGCTCGACGTCCATCACGCCCGTGCGATGGACACTTTTTAAACGCGCAGCCTCATTTGTTGGGATGCGCGCGGGTTCGTATGCGTTCGACATGTAACTTTGTTCTCCACAAAAACTATCTGCCCCAAGTGGGAGCCTCTATGTGGTAAACGGGTCATCTGCCTTACATTTTAACGCGCAGGACGAAATAAATGCCGCGCCCTAAAGTTCAAGAGTAATGCTATTGATTAAGCTGCTTAAGGCGCTCCGATACCGAGAGGCCATGGGCCTCAAGGCTTTCGGATTGCGCTAAAGTTACAGCAGCGGGGCCGATTGCGCTGAGCGCTTGCGGTGACATCTTCGAAATCGTTGTGCGTTTCATGAATGTTAGCGTGGACAGCCCGCTTGAGAACCTCGCTGAGCGCGACGTTGGCAATACATGGTTCGGGCCGCCAATATAGTCGCCGATTGCCTCGGGCGTCCATTTGCCCATAAAGACAGCGCCCGCATTGGTGATATCTGTAAGGAGGGCGTCAGGATCTGCTACGCAAAGCTCTAAATGCTCAGGCGCCAGGATATTTGAGACCTCAGCCGCCCGCGCCAAATCTGGCACAGTGATGATCAGCCCATGGTCCGCCCATGACGCGCTGGCGATCTCGCGGCGCTCGAGCGTCTCGAGGCGGCGCGTCACGGCCGCGGCCACGTCTTGTGCAAATTGGGCATCTGTGGTGATCAAAATACTGGCGGCGCTTTTGTCGTGCTCGGCTTGCGAGAGCAGGTCAATGGCGATCCAATCCGGATCATTGTCCGCATCCGCGATCACAAGGATCTCAGACGGGCCCGCAATCATATCAATCCCCACATGGCCAAAGACGCGGCGCTTGGCCTCGGCGACAAAGGCATTGCCGGGCCCTGTGATCAGATCGACGGGGGCAATGGTTTGCGTCCCATAGGCCAAAGCGGCAATTGCCTGTGCGCCGCCGATGCGATAAATCTCGTCCACCCCCGAGATATGCGCCGCATAGATCACCAGCGGGTTCACTTCGTCTCGCGGAGTGGGCACAGTCATGGCCAAACGTTTGACGCCGGCCACTTTGGCCGGAATTGCATTCATCAAAACGGACGATGGATAAGAGGCCAGACCGCCAGGAACATAAAGACCCGCAGCGTCCACCGCACTCCAACGCCAGCCCAAAGTTGCGCCGCTCTCATCATCCCACATCATATCTTCAGGGCGTTGCTTGGCGTGATAGGCTTTAATCCGCTGCGCCGCGAGGTCAAGCGCGGCCTTCTCATCGGCGGGCACCGTTGCGATATAGGCGCTGATTTGCTGTGGGGTGAGGCGAAATGCATCTGGCGTGAGGGGTAAGTGATCAAATTTTTCTGTCAGCTCGGCCACCGCAGCATCGCCGCGCGTACGCACATCGGCGATGATCTGCGCCACGACATCGCCCACATCCATTTGATCATCGCGCATGCCATCAACAACAGCCTGCAGGTCATTTTTGAACCCTGCGGCAAGGTAATCTAAGAATTGCGGCATGTCACGCTCCTGTATTGCGGATCACAAGCTGTGGTTCGGGCGCTTTTGACTGACGGCGCCATAGGGGCGCGTAACATCCCGCAGGCGAAGTTCCAAGGCCTCGACATGGATACGAAGTGTCGCATCGCCTGAGAATTTCAAGAGGACATAGCCAGACGGATCGCTCTCGTCCTCATCTGGTGTTTCAAATTCAACCGAGAGCAGGGAGAGCACGCCGTCTTTGTCTTGTGGATCAATGCCCTGCGCTGCCATGGCCAGTGCTTGGTCTATGACCAACATGGATTGCACGCGCTCGGCCTCAGGGGTGTTTTCCTCCCAGCGAAAGCGCTGCAGCAAGAGCGCCACGGTGCGAGCGGATTTGCGCCACGCGATGTCACCGATTTTGATCACGCTATCTTGGCATAACGCCGAAAGGACGCTGAGATCTTCGTCATCCAAAGCGCCGATATTGATCGGCCCTGCTCCAATATCTTCGAAACGTGCGTCTGTCATATGCTCTGCCTTTATCTGAGGTTATTCGCCTGCGACGCGTTCGATCACGGCGCCCACGTTGGAGAGTTTTTCAACGAGGTTTTCATAGCCGCGATCCAAATGATAGACCCGTGCAACTGTCGTCTCGCCCTCGGCGGCAAGTCCCGCCAAGATCAAAGATACAGAGGCCCGCAAATCCGTCGCCATCACAGGCGCGCCTTTGAGCTTGGCCACGCCTGTCACATGCGCTGTGCCGCCTTGGACGTCGATCTGGGCACCCATGCGGATCAATTCAGGCGCATGCATAAACCGATTTTCAAAGACAGTTTCCTCAAGCACAGAGGTGCCCTTGGCCGTGCACAGCATAGCCATCATCTGTGCCTGAAGATCAGTCGGAAACCCGGGGAAGGGGGCCGTTGTCACATTCACCGCGCCCACAGGGTCGCCTGTGTGACGCACGCGAATACCCTTGGCCGTTTCGCTGACATCAATGCCCGCGGTGATCAGCGTATCGACAAAGGATTGCAAAAGGTCAAAGCGGCCGCCGATCAACTCGACCTCGCCGCCGGCAATCACGGGGGCGAGCATGTAGGTGCCCAGTTCAATCCGGTCCATCACAACGGCATGAGTGGTGCCGTGCAGGCGATCCACCCCTTGGATTTCGATCGTGCTGGTGCCGTCGCCGCTGATCTGTGCGCCCATGGCGCGCAGCAAATTGGCCAGATCAACAATCTCTGGCTCGCGTGCGGCGTTTTTCAAAACGGTCGTCCCCTTGGCCAAGGTCGCCGCCATGAGGATATTCTCGGTGGCCCCAACAGAGGCAAAGCGCATTTCGTGAACCGCACCTTTGAGGCCGCCGTTCGTTGTTGCATGTAAATAGCCATCACGCAGGTCAATCTTTGCGCCCAAGGCCTCGAGCCCCGCCATATGCAGATCCATCGGCCGCGCCCCAATCGCGCAGCCGCCCGGAAGTGAAACAACCGCCTCGCCAAAGCGCGCCAAAAGCGGCCCCAGCACAAGGTTCGAGGCGCGCATTTTGCGCACGATGTCATAATGCGCCGTCAGGTTATCAATCTTGTGCGAGCTGAGCGCCAAGACCTTACCGTCATTCATTGTGCTCACTTCGGCCCCCAAAGAGCCAAGCAGCGCACTCATCGTTATGATGTCCGACAGCCGAGGGGCGTTGGTTAATGTGATCGGCTCTTCGCTCAACAGCGTGGCCGGCATCAATGTCAGACAGGCGTTTTTGGCCCCTGCGATTGGTATTGCGCCCTGAAGAGGGCCGTTGCCTGTGACCTTGATCGAATCCATAATTATCCTTTCGCCCCGTCATCCCCCACGTCGGACGTGTCCGAAGTGGTTTGGCGGGCTTTTAACTGCTCTTTGCGCTTGGCCATATTCGCCTTAAGAGCCGCCTTCAGGCGATCTTCTTTGCGGGACGGGGCGCGTTTTGTTGTGTTTTGTGACGGTGATTTGTCTTGCATAGTATTTCTATAGGCCCAAGCAGAGAAATCGTCCAGATTTGCCTTGCACAAAAGCAAAGATCAGCCTAATACGCCACTTGCCCACAACGTGGGCCGCTGCTGCTGTAGCTCAGTGGTAGAGCACTCCCTTGGTAAGGGAGAGGCCGAGAGTTCAATTCTCTCCAGCAGCACCATAAAAACATCTTCCCTCAGTTGGTTACTCTGAAATCGGTCGGTCGCATTTGACTATATGAAATGTTTAGGACTGCGTTGATTTAACGCAACTTCCAAGAGTTTCAGGGGGTTCGCACATTTTAAGGGACGCTGTGCGCATGGCGCTTGCTTGATTTACGAAAAAAAAGGGCCCCGCTGGAGGCCCTTTGAGGATCAAACTTGGATGTTTGACTTATTTTTTGGGATCAAAGGTGAACATCAAGATCTGACCACCGGCGTCCGCGCCATTGTCTGCCACAGCGCCAGACGATTCAGCGCGCGCTTGGACCACGCCGATGAAGGTTTGCTCGGCCATCGGCAGGGTTTCGCGGATGGTCTGCCGCGCGGTGCCTTTGAGCTCATCCAGCGAGTAGAATGATCCGTCATCTTTTTTGGTGATCAGTGCGGTCACGGGCCATGATCCCGAGAATTCTGACGTGCCAGGTTTGGTGAATGCACCGCCCAAAGCAGAGACGCCCGCTTGGTAGCGCGAGCTGTGCTTGCCGCCGGCGATGGCCAAGAGGTGCCCTTCGCGCACATCAAGGTTGTCATCCAGCGTCAAAATGTATTTCCGCTCGCCAAAATCATTGCCGGAATCTTCGTCCACGATCAGGTAATCGCCATCCGAGGTTTTCGACCAATAAAGACCATCGGGCGCAACCATTTTCGCCTGTGCCGCTTCCATATGGGTTGAGGCATCTCCGTCAACAGTTTTGAACTGATCTCCGATTTCAAGCGTCAACGCACCGTCAACCGCGGCCACAGAGCGTGTGACATTCGCCGATAGGGCCTCAGGGAGGCTCTGCCCGTCGAACTCAAACGCGCCAAAGTCGACCATCATCAGACCGCCTTTGTTGGTCATGTTGGCAAAATACCGCGGCGCACCTGAGGGGTCGGCGTCGACGTGTTCCACTTTGCTATCACCGTTGAAATAGATGTGACCGTCGGGCTGTTCGTCTTCTTTTTCCCAAAGCATCATTTCAGTATCTTGCACGGCGACAGGCTTGTCCCAGCCGCCCCACTGATAGGAGGTTGGCACGAAATTGGCCGCAAATGATTTTGGCGCATCTGCGTTTTGCAGATACTCGTCAATCATCTTATCCTCTGGGTTTGGCTCGGCGACAAGCGTGCTGGCCACGTCATTGGACACCGCCATGCCATAGAGCTTACCAAACAACAGGCCATTGCGCGCCAAAAACGCATCACGGTCTGTGGCTGTGGCATAGTCAAGTGTTGATCCGTCGGCTGCGCGGTTCTTGAGACCCACATAGACCTTGAGCGGTGAAGGCTCTTGGCTGTGGTTATAGCCGGATGTAACGATCACAACATAATCTGAGTGACCTGAATTGATGGGCATGATTTTCTCATATCCCGTCTGACCAAGGGCAGGAACCGTGTAGGCCACACCGCTTGCGATATCGACGGCGACAGACGCCAAGCCCATTGTTGCATTGGCATCGGCATCCCCTGCTGGGAACATGCGGCCAATTGACCACTCTTCTGCCGCAAGCCAGATGTCATCGGCAAAGCCGAGATCTTGGCCATATCTGTTCGCTTGCTCATACCAACCGCCGCAGAAGCTTTGGAAGAAATAATCAGCCTGTGACAAACGGAAATCCGTTGAAAATGGCACGAGCGTGCCGTCTGGACGCGTTTGGTTGCCCCATTTGCCCGAAAGGTTTGCAGGATCATAGCTTGGCTGTTCTACAACTTCGCCAAAGGCGTTGTAGATTGTGTGAAAGAGCTTGCCTGATCCTTTGACCATGTCAGATGCGGCTGAGGATGTGTTCATAAACTCGGCAAATGCGGCGCGATCATAGTCGATCGTGTGCATATGCGATCCAGTGAAGGACACGCCGTTTTTCATGACCCACGGGTATGTCTCTGAC
>JBDNBY010000090.1:0-11501 GCA_039767595.1 Paracoccaceae bacterium
ACTTTCTGCATTTGCGCGATCTTTCGATCGTGGCAGCAATGCCGATATTACGGGGCGCGACATGCGTGCGGTGACTGTGTCTGGGCGTTGGCACGATACGTCGATACTGGGCAATGGCCTCTCGATATCGACGCAAGTGGGGGCAACTTTGCAAACTTTTGGACTGACCGACGATAGCCGCTTTGGTGATCAAGAGCAGTTGTTTTCGCCTTATGCCGCTGTGTCTTTGGAGTGGCCTCAACATATCACAGGTCCATTGGGGGACTGGGTGTTCAACCCTCAGATGTCATTGATCACACGTCGCGGTGTTGCGGCGAATAGTGATCTCTTTGATCCTGTTGTTGTGGAATTAGATGACGTCTCTTATCTGGGGGCCGAGACAGTTGCCGAATATTCTCCAAGCGTGGATGGTCTGCGTGTCTCCTCGGGGTTTGAGTTGGAGCGTCTGGGCACAAAGTCATATGCGCGCTTCTCACTTGGACGGGTGTTTTTGAATGATGTTGACACTCAAATGCAACGGCAAATGTCCAGTTGGATTTTGGGGGCGCAATATGCGCATACCAGTGGATTTGACAGCATTGCGAGTGCGCGGGCCGATCAAGATGGGGAAATTCAACGGGCTGAAGTCATCTCTAGCTTCGCTTTAGGAACCTTTACGCTCGGACTTGATTATTATTTTGTTCAAGAAGATCCCGTGTTTGAAATTTCTCAAAGCATTTCTGAATGGCGCGGCTCGCTGGGCTGGGCTTGGAATGATAGCTTCAACATTAAAACGTCGGTGTCCTATGACAATGTCCAAGAAGATTTTACAAAAGGCACTTGGGGGATATTTTATAAACTCGATGATCCCTATATTTCGATCGTCACGGATTTTTCGTACAACTTTAGGGACATATCTCAAAACGAATATAATGTTGGTCTAAATTACCGAAATGAATGCGTGGATTTCTTAGTTTTAGCTAAGCTTGATAATGACGAGGACAGTGATTTAGATCCCGCAAGCGTTTTTGAGTTTAAAGTTGACTTTCTTGGCTATACAAGTTCGAGTAACAGCGTCGGGAGCCGTAAATGCAAAAGCTAATGCCTATAACATCTATGATATGCAGTGTAGTTTTCATGCTGTGCTCTGCGGTTTTCGTGCAGGCCGCAGGGCTCTTTGGGCCTGCGATCAAAGTGAATAACGCACTTGTTAGTAACTACGATGTTGCGCAACGCGCCGCGCTGTTTGAGTTGATAAATCAATCTGGCTCATATGAGGATGCGCTTGACTCAATGGTATCGGATGTTCTCAAGCGCACAGCGGCGAGTGATGCGGGTATTGTTGTGCCCGACGAGACAAAAGAGGCACTTGTTCAGCGCTTCGTGTCGAGCACGCCCCTGTCGCCGGATGAGGCGCTGGCGCGTGCAATCGATGCCGGAGTGGATCCACAGACAATTTCCCGCTTTGTCGAGACGCAATTTATGTGGGAGCAATTGGTGCGCCAACGCTTTTCGCGCCAACTTTCATTACTGCGCCAAGATGATACCTCTGCGGCGCTCGCCCCGCGTGGGTTTATCGAAGTGAACCTGTCTGAAATTGCCTTGCAACTGATCCCAGGACAGGAGCAAGAGCTTTTGGAGCTTGCCGAGGAATTGAGGTTTGAAAATTCCTTTGACACATTCGCACGCAATGCGCGCCAATTTTCCGCAGCGCCTTCTCGCGAAGATGGGGGCGCAATGGGGTGGATTAAGCAAGCCGGCTTGGCGCCAGTTGTCCAAGAAGCCATCGCTGGGCTGTCGATCGGAGAGGTCAGCGCACCGGTCACATTACCGCAAGCAGTTGTGCTAGTACGGTATAATGGCAAGCGCGAGAATATCTTGCCGCGCCCTGCTGTTGCATCCCTCACCTACCTTGAGATATTGAGTGAAAACAAGGGTACCCAGGGCGATCTTCAATCTAGCTTGCAGCGCTGCGATGATATCTACGGCTTTGCCCAAGAGCTGAGCGACATATCTTATGCGTTCCATACTCGAGTTCCGTCACAAATTCCTGCCGAACAGCGTATAGCGCTTGAACGGCTGGATGAGAATGAAGTCACGAGCAATGGGCATAGCTTGCTCATGCTGTGCACGCGCATTTATGATATTGCGCCAGCTGAAGATCAGGATGTCAGTGTGGAGATGGCAGATATGTTGAATACACGTCTGAATGCTCTTGCCGAAGGATATTTGGCTGAGCTGCGTGCAGATGCGCTCATTTCAAAATGACAAATCCCATTGCTGTGACCATGGGCGATCCATCTGGGATTGGTCCGGAGTGTGTGGCCAAAACCTGGACACACATGAGAGCGTCGGACAACCATTTCTTCGTTATCGCAGACCCTACTCTTTATCACGATGTACCCGTTCAAATAATTGAGCATCCGAGTGAAGCCGCTGAGGTTTTTGAACATCAATTACCTGTGATTCCCTTGGAATTGCAGGTGCCGCCGCAGCTGGGCCATCCTGATCCACGAAATGCCTCTGCTGTGGTCGCCTCAATTCGTCAGGCTGTGCACTTATGCCAATCAGGCGCCGCCTCTGCCGTGATGACGGCACCGATTAGCAAATCGACCCTCAAGGAGGGGACGGATTTCCCTTATCCTGGTCATACTGAATTTCTAGCGCATCTTGGTGGTGACGTGCCTGTGGCGATGATGCTCGCAAGCGAACAGTTGCGCGTCATCCCTGTCACGATCCACATTCCACTCAGTGAAGTGGCGCCTACGCTTAGCGAACAAGCCGTTTTTGAAACGATCACCCTAGCCGACCGTGAATTGCGTCACCGCTTTGATATTGATCAGCCGCGTATCGCGGTCGCCGGCCTCAATCCACATGCCGGCGAAAATGGGCATATGGGCACAGAAGATCAATCGGTGATAGCGAGCGCCATTGCGCGTGCGCAAGCGCATGGAATCACTGTCAAAGGCCCCTTACCTGCGGATACAATGTTTCATGCGCGCGCGCGCGCCTCCTATGATGTCGCGATTTGCATGTATCATGATCAGGCGCTTATACCGATTAAAACATTGGATTTTGATCGTGGTGTGAATGTGACATTGGGCCTGCCTTTTGTTCGCACGTCCCCCGATCATGGGACGGCCTTTGATATTGCGGGCAAAGGGGTAGCCTCTGCCGAGGCAACGATTGAGGCGATACAACTGGCCGCTCAGCTCGGCAAAGGATGAGATAGTGATTGACCCTGTTGAACAGCTCCCGCCATTGCGGGATGTGATCCGTACACATGAATTGGCCGCGCAAAAGTCGCTGGGTCAAAATTTCCTGTTGGATTTGAATTTAACGAGCAAGATTGCCCGTCAAGCGGGTGATTTATCGGGATGCGACGTGTTCGAAGTGGGGCCAGGGCCGGGTGGCCTCACCCGTGGCCTTTTGGTGGAGGGTGCGCGCAAAGTGTTGAGCGTGGAGAAAGATAAACGCTGCGTGCCTGTGTTGGATGAGATCAAAGATGCATCCAGAGGGCGGTTTTCCTACATGATCGGGGATGCGATGCAGATTAATCCGCTTGATCATTTGACGTCGCCGATCCGGATCGTGTCGAATTTACCCTATAATGTTGGGACAGAATTGCTCATCCGTTGGATGACCCCAGATATTTGGCCGCCCTTTTGGTCCAGCTTGACGTTGATGTTCCAAAAAGAAGTGGCCGAACGCATTGTTGCACCGCCCTCGTCCAAGGCCTATGGCCGCCTCGCGTTGATGGTGCAATGGCGCGCCGATGCGCGGATTGTCATGCGTTTGCCACCCGAAGCATTTTCGCCCGCGCCAAAAGTCGAAAGTGCCGTGGTGCATATCACAGCGCTTGAAAAACCTCGATATGAGGCAAATGCCAAGATTTTAGAGAAAGTTGTCGCCCAAGCGTTTAATCAACGCCGCAAAATGTTGCGCGCCGCGCTCAAATCACTTGTGCCGAATATTGAAACTGTCCTTGAGAGCGCCGGCATTGAGCCGACGCAACGCGCAGAGACAGTATCACTTGAAAAATTCTGTGCCTTAGCGCGCAAAGTCGAGGCAATCAGACGCGGCGATTAAGCGGCGTCTGTATTTGTATCTACATGTGCCGAAGGTGCATCAGAGCCCTCTGAGGCATCTTCTTGTTTGACCCGTGGCTTGCGCGGTCTGCGCGGCTTGGGGGCCTTTTTCACTTCGGTTGGCGCGGGGGCCGTTACTTGTTCGGGCGTATCGACGAGGCTGGACTGCTGTGCCTCATCTGCTGACGTATCGACCACATCAATCGCTGATTGTCCCTGCGATATGCTGGGTTGCTCTGATTGCACGGCGTTCTGGGCTTCGTTGCGTTCGCGATCGCGCTCTTGTTGGCGCTCGCGATTTTCACGCTCTTGTTGTTCACGGCGCGTATCTTGTTCGCGCTGCGCTTCGGCCAACATACGCACATAATGTTCCGCATGCTGAAGGAAGTTTTCAGCTGCGACATTGTCATTATTGAGCTGTGCGTCGCGTGCCGCTTGGGAGTATTTATCAATGATTTGTTGCGGCGTGCCACGCACTTTGCCCTCAGGGCCAGAACTTTCAAAGTTCCGATTGATAACATTACCAAGTGACTTGTTACGATTGTTTTTATTCCGCGTACGGCCTTTAGTAGATCTCATCTATGTGTCCAACATGATTTTGAAACGTGTCAGCAATCAATTAATTAGCGATGTGCTGGGAGTTTGGACCGCGTCAGTCGCGATGCCTTGATAGAGCTTTACTCTACTTTAGTGGGATGCCACAAGAGCAAAGCGCGCATTTTACAGATTAATTTGCAATTTGAGCACTCAGAACACGGGGGCGAGCGGATAAATCATCATGCAATGTGATGTCTTGATACCCGTGTTGAGCTGCGATTTGTTCGACGTCGGGGCCTTGATCGATGCCAAATTCAACGGCGATCCGACCACCTTGGCCAAGATAGACGGCTGCCTGCGCAAAAATAATACGATAGGGATCAAGGCCATCGCCGCCTGGAGTGAGCGCTTGATGAGGCTCATAAAGCCGCACTTCTGGCGACAGCGTGTCCATGTCGGATTGTGGAATATAGGGCGGATTTGAGAGGATGAGATCAAATTGCCCCGTGACATTGGAAAACCAGTTCGACTGTCTCAACGTCATATTCGTCGCGCCAAGGCGTTGCGCATTGGCCCGCGCCACATCAAGGGCGGCGGCGCTGATATCGACACCAGTGACGTGCGCATCCCGCAGGTCAAGCGCGGCAGAAATAGCAATGGCGCCCGAGCCTGTTCCGAGATCCAAAATTGTCCGTGGGCGGTGCGCCAGAGCGAATTCCACCAAAAGCTCGGTCTCGGGACGCGGATCAAGGACGTCGGGGGTGACGATAAACTCTGATTTCCAAAATGCGCGTTTCCCTGTGAGATGGGAAAATGGCTCGCGCGCGGCACGGCGGGTGATCAATTCCAAGAACCGATTGGACACATCCTCGGCCAACGGATCATGTGAATTGAGACGCAGATAGGCCAGGTCTTTGCCCAGTACAAAGGCCAAAAGACGATCGGCCTCGCGCGCGGAGTCCTCGACGCCCGCGGCGCGCAGCATCTCCCGCCCATTGGACAGAGTGTCACCGAGTTTACACGTCATTCATTTCGGCCAGTAGGCTGGCTTGGGCATCGGCCCGCAGCGCGTCGATCACTTCGGTCAGATCGCCGCCAAGAATTTGATCAAGCCGATAGAGGGTCAAGTTAATCCGGTGATCCGTGAGCCGCCCTTGCGGGAAATTATACGTGCGAATACGCTCGGATCGATCGCCGCTGCCCACTTGGGATTTACGATTGGCCGAGCGTTCCCCATCAATACGCTGGCGTTCCATATCATAAAGCCGTGTCTTGAGGACTTGCATCGCGATCTCGCGGTTGCGGTGTTGGGATTTTTCCGACGATGTCACAACGATACCGGTTGGTAAATGCGTGATCCGAACGGCCGAATCTGTAGTGTTGACGTGCTGACCCCCTGCCCCAGAGCTCCGCATCGTATCAATGCGCAGATCGCCGGCATTGATATCGATGTCAACATCTTCGGCCTCGGGCAATACGGCGACGGTGGCGGCGGATGTGTGTACGCGCCCGCCGCTTTCGGTTTCAGGAACACGCTGCACACGGTGCACACCAGATTCGTATTTCATTAAGCCAAAGACATTATCGCCTTTGATATGGGCGACGACCTCTTTGATCCCGCCCAACTCGCTTTCGCTCAGTTCAATGAGTTCAATGGCCCAACCCTGCCCTTCGGCATAGCGTTGGTACATTCGTAGCAGATCGGCCGCAAATAGACCGGCCTCGTCCCCGCCCGTTCCGGGACGAATTTCAAGGATCGCACTTTTGTCATCGTCTGGATCCTTGGGCAGCAAGGCCAATTGCAGCGCCGCCTCTAAGTGAGGGATGGTCTCGTCAAGGTCGGCAATCTCGGCCCGAGCGAGGTCTTGCATCTCTGGATCCTCAAGCATGGCGCGCGCCTCGATCAGCCCGTCTTGCGCGGTTTGATAGGCATTGACCTGTTCTACGACCGGCTTGAGATCGGAGTACTCTTTCGACAGTTTCGCAATTTGCGTCGGATCAGATCCTGAATTGAGCTGAGCCTCGATAAATTCGAACCGTTGTTTGATAGAGTGGAGTTTGTCATCTGAAATCATGCCCACTCTACTGGCCTAGCCTATGGGTTTGGTCAAGTTCAAATTCATATCGGATGTCATGGCTACTCATACTGGATCGCCTGTGGTAACCGATGAGTAACGCACAATTTTGACCGAGGTATCCCATGACTGATCCGCACAAGCGCGCGCAAATTGATCGCCTGTTGAACGTGATGGAACGGCTGCGGGATCCTGAGACGGGCTGTCCTTGGGACATCGCACAGACATCGCAATCCATCGCGCAATACACGATCGAAGAGGCCTATGAAGTGGTCGACGCGATTGAACAGGGGGATGTTGAGGAATTGAAATCCGAGTTGGGGGATCTTCTCCTTCAGGTCGTATTTCACGCACAAATGTCCAAGGAAAAAGGCCAGTTTTCATTCGATGATGTCGCCGCAGCGATCAGTGAAAAAATGGAAGAGCGTCACCCCCATATCTTTGGGGATCTTACCGATATCAGCGCAGAAGATGTGCGGATCAATTGGGAGGCGCTCAAGGAAAAAGAGCGCCGTGCCAATGCGCAATCGGGCACATTGGATGGGGTGGCGATGGCGCTTCCGGCCCTCGTGCGTGCGTATAAATTGCAAAAGCGCGCCTCTCGCGTTGGGTTTGATTGGAACGATCCGCAAAAGGTCATGCGTAAAATTCAAGAAGAATGCGCCGAACTGACCGAGGCGAAAGAGAGCCTAAGCCATGATGCAATCGAAGATGAATTTGGTGATATCCTCTTTGCCGTGGTTAATTTAGGGCGGCATTTGGGGGTTGAAGCAGAGAATGCGCTAAAGCGAACCAATGCAAAATTCACCCACCGCTTTGAGTATATCGAGGCGCAGTTATCGGCGCAGGGCGTTGCGATCCAAGATGCCAGCCTTGATCAGATGGAAGCGCTATGGCAAGCGGCGAAATCTATTTCCGATAAAAACAATCGGGATTGACTTTACTAAAATACTCGGGAATAAACACCTCAAACAAAATCGGAGGATGTTATGTCACGTCTTATCACCTATTCACTTGGCCTTTTGTCAATGGTTACGCCGGCTATGGCTGATGAAGTGAATATTTATTCATATCGCGAGCCCGAGCTGATCGCCCCTTTGACCGAGGCCTTTACCCAAGAAACGGATATTGAAGTGAATGTCGCCTATCTGAGCAAAGGCATGGTTGAGCGGCTCAAGGCCGAAGGGCGCCGCTCGCCTGCGGATGTGATCCTAACCGTCGATATCTCGCGCTTGGCCGAGATTGTGGGCCAAGAGCTGACGCAACCCGTCGCCTCGGCCACGATGGAGGCACTCGTGCCCGAAGCCTACCGCGATCCCAATGGGCATTGGTACGGCGTCACCACCCGTGCGCGCGTGATCTATGCGAGCAAAGAGCGCGTGGCCCCGTCTGATATTACGACATATGAGGATCTAGCAGCCCCAAAATGGCAAGGCCGCATTTGCACACGCTCAGGCACACACGCCTATAACGTGGCGTTGACATCGGCCGTTATGGCGCATCACGGCACAGATGGCGCGCGTGCATGGCTTAAGGGGATCAAAGAGAACCTCGCCCGCAAACCCCAAGGCAATGATCGCGCTCAGGTCAAGGCAATCTGGGCCGGTGAATGCGACATCGCCATTGGCAATACATATTACATGGGTAAGATGCTCCAAGACGAGGAACAACAAGCTTGGGCCAGCTCGGTCAATGTTTTGTTCCCGACCTTTGAAAATGCGGGAACGCATGTGAATATTTCAGGTGTGGCCATGGCCAAACACGCGCCCAACTCTGAGAATGCCCTGAAGCTGATGGAGTTTTTGACTTCAACCGCGGCCCAAGAAATATATGCCAAGGCGAACTTCGAATATCCCATTGCGCCAAACGCGATGCCCGATCCGTTGGTTCAAAGCTGGGGCAGTTTTACCGCAGATGATATCAACTTGATGGAGCTGGCCAAGCTGCGCAAGGCCTCCATCAATTTGATCGAAGAAGTTGGATTTGACCAATAACGGTCTTGCTGCAGGGCCTAATATACGGCAGTTTGAAACAGCGCTCCGAATGGGGCGCTGTTTTCACATGCGAGTGCCAAAGGGGATGACATGTCTAATATAGACCATAAGATTATTATCGATACTGACCCTGGCCAAGACGACGCCGTTGCGATTTTATTGGCTCTCGCCTCGGATGAGATTGATGTTTTGGGTATCACTGTCGTGGCGGGCAATGTGCCGCTGGACCTCACGTCGCGAAATGCGCGCATCATCTGTGATTGGGCCGGTGCGTCTGATACACGGGTCTATGCCGGTGCCGCCGCCCCCCTTGCGCGCCCTTTGGTGACCGCAGAGCATGTGCATGGTCGCACGGGCCTTGATGGGCCACAGCTCCATGATCCGCGCCACCCGCTCGAGGATATGGATGCGGTTGATTTTATCCTCAATACATTGCGCGATGAACCAGAGAATACCGTCACCTTATGCACATTGGGGCCGCTGACCAATATCGCCCATGCGCTGCGCCGTGCGCCCGATGTGGTATGCCGTGCGAAATCCATTGTGATGATGGGCGGTGCCTATTTCCAAGTGGGCAATATTACGCCGAGTGCGGAGTTTAACTTTTACGTCGATCCCGAGGCAGCCAAAGAGGTGTTTGCAGCCCCGATTGATAAAGTCGTCCTACCCTTGGATGTTACGCACAAAGCATTGACGACCCCCGATCGCAACACGCGCTTTGCGCAAATGTCCAACCAATGCGGTCCGATCGTCGCGCAGATGACTGGGTTTTTTGAGCGCTATGACAAAGAAAAATATGGATCAGACGGGGCGCCCCTGCACGATCCTTGTGTGATTGCCTATGTCTTGCGACCGGATCTATTTGAGGGGCGCAATGTGAATGTCGAGATTGAAACGGGATCTGAATTGACGCTGGGCATGTCGGTTGCCGATTGGTGGGGCGTAAGTGATCGCCCGCGCAATGCCCTCTTTATCGGGGACGTGGATGCGGATGGATTTTTTCAGTTGCTTTTCGAGCGCATCGCGCGTTTACCCTAAGCCATGCAATTAACACTCGCCAAAGCCGAAGATCACCACCGCGCGCTCGCGCTTTTCAAATATGCGTATGAGGATATGGGACGGACTATTGACGATGCGCGATTAGAGGCGGGCTTGAGCGCGGTTTTATCCGGTCAAACTCAGGCGGCGGTTTATTTAATTGGGCCAGCAAATGCACCCGTGGGGATCATGAACGTGTGTTTTGGGTTTAACCTGCCGCAAAACAATATGATGGCCACGATTGATGTCATTTATATTCGCAATGCCGTGCGGCAGCGCGGCTTGGGATCTTGGGCAATATCAACGTTGATGCAAACATTGAAACAGCACGGTGTGAGTGAGGTGCGCCTCGATGGGAGTACCACAGATCCAGTGATCGCCAAGCTTGCACAGGCGGCGGGGCTTAAGCCAATGGCCTTTGGGGGCGGATTTGCCTCGCGTGTGTGGTGATGGCGCAGTTTGAGGCATTCTATCATGATCTAGGGCCCGAATTTTCGGCCGCTGCACATCCCACGGCGCTGGTGGCGCCAAGAATGTTGGGGTGGAATTCGGACCTAGCCCATCACCTTGGGTTGGATGATATGCCCGATGCGCGCGCCCTCGCTCTTTTTTCTGGCAGTGAAATTGCCGATGAGACGCAGCCCGTTGCGGCGGCCTATGCTGGGCATCAATTTGGAAATTTTGTCCCTGTCCTTGGCGACGGACGGGCGCATTTGTTGGGCGAACGTGTCGGAAAAGATGGTCTAATCTATGACATTCAGCTCAAGGGCTCGGGCCAGACGCCGTTTTCGCGGCGCGGTGATGGACGGGCGGGCCTTGGTCCTGTATTGCGCGAATATGTGATCAGCGAAGCGATGCACGCCCTTGGTGTGCCCACGACACGCGCCTTGGCCGCCGCCGTCAGTCAAAGTGATTTTGTCGTGCGCCAAACGCCGCAACCAGCAGCGATCCTCACTCGTGTGGCGCGCTCGCACATCCGCGTGGGAAGTTTCCAGTATTTCGCCGCGCGTGGCCAACACGATCACTTAAAATCCCTTTTGGAATTTTCGGCACAGCGCCTCGCGCTTCCAACTGAGGATCCAGAGGCGTTTTTGCGCGCTGTGATGACGCGTCAGATGGATTTGGTCACGCAATGGATGAGTGTCGGGTTTGTGCACGGTGTTATGAACACCGATAACACTGCGATTTCCGGCGAGACCATCGACTTCGGCCCCTGCGCATTTTTAGAGGAATACGATCCGCTCAAGGTGTTTTCCTCGATTGATCATTGGGGGCGCTATGCGTTTATGCGGCAAAAGGACATCATCTTTTGGAATCTGTCCCAGTTGGCCAGCGCGCTCATCCCATTGATGCCACAAGAGCATCCCGCGATCGAGCGGTTTACGCAAATCCTTCATGATGGAATGGATCAAATGGAGGGGCGGGTTCATGCGATGTGGGCCAGAAAATTGAACATTGATCCGCACACGACAACCAATGATGGGGACACATTGATCACCGATCTATTAGAGGTGTTACGCGCGGCGCATATAGATTTCACCTTGGGGTTTGCGAGCCTTGAGCCAAATCAGGCCCCTTTGCCGCAGCTTTTGGATCATCCAGACTTTGTGCCCTTATATGCACAACTTCAAGCACGCCAAGATGCCCATTTGCGCGATGCACCTGTTCATAAAAATCCACGCCGCATCCCACGCAATCACGTGATCGATGAAATGATCACCCGTGCCGTTGCGGACGATGATGCTCTTTTTCACCAAGTGATGGACGAGCTGGCAAGCCCTTATAGCGAC
>JBDNBY010000091.1:0-3940 GCA_039767595.1 Paracoccaceae bacterium
CCAATATCCAGTTGGATGGTTGGCAGATAAGTTTGATCGGCGCAAAGTGTTGATGGGATTATCTATTGCGGCGATTTTCACATGTGTGGGCATATCCCTTACGTCGAACTTGTCCGATACGTGGATTTTGGTGACGGCTATTTTATTTGGATTGTCTGCCTTTCCGATCTATTCGGTCGCGGCGGCGCATGCGCATGACTATGCCGTCGATGATGAGCGGATCGCCTTATCGGCGGCCTTGATGTTTTGGTTTGCCGTCGGGGCAATCGCAGCGCCTTACACCGCGTCAATGGTGATGGACCGTTTTGGGCCGGCGGCCTTGTTTGTGGTGATTTCAGCCTCGCATGCGATATTGATCATCTTTGGCATGTGGCGGATGGGCGTTCGTGAGGCCGTCAAGAGCACGCGCTATATTTATGCACCGCGCACGTCGTTTATCATTGGCGGTCTGCTCAAGGGGGCGCGCAAGCCAGAGGAGCCTTTGGACCGCTAGCCCCCTAGCACCTTGGGGATCTTTGCGCTACATGGGCCTCAGACGAGAGTTTCAATCATGAGGACACGCAGCGCATGGCACGGCATCTGATCACTTCGGCAATTCCGTATATCAATGGAATTAAGCATTTGGGCAATCTTGTCGGATCGCAATTGCCCGCCGATTTATACGCGAGATTTCAACGCGCGCGCGGTCATGAAGTGCTCTTTTTATGTTCGACTGATGAGCATGGCACACCCGCGGAATTGGCCGCGGCCAAAGCAGGCCAGCCGGTCGATGATTATTGCGCCCAGATGCATGACGTGCAAGCCGAGATTGCCAAAGGCTTTCGCCTCTCGTTTGATCATTTTGGACGCTCGTCGAGTGCGCAAAACCACAAGCTGACGCAACATTTCGCAGGACGCCTGGCCGATGCGGGCCTCATTGAAGAAGTGTCCGAGCGTCAGGTCTATTCCAATGCGGATGGTCGATTTTTGCCAGATCGCTATATCGAAGGCACTTGCCCAAATTGCGGCTATGACAAAGCGCGCGGCGATCAATGCGAAAACTGCACGAAACAGTTGGATCCCACGGATTTGATTGATGCACGCAGTGCGATCTCTGGATCCACGGATTTAGAAGTGCGTGAGACAAAGCACCTTTATTTGAAGCAAAGCCAAATGCGCGATCAGCTTAACGCATGGATTGATAGCAAAGCCGATTGGCCGATTTTAACGACATCCATTGCCAAAAAATGGCTCAATGATGGTGATGGGCTTCGGGATCGCGGGATCACACGCGATTTGCATTGGGGGATCCCCGTTAAAAAGGGTCATGCGCCATGGCCCGGCATGGAAGGCAAAGTGTTTTACGTTTGGTTTGACGCCCCGATTGAATACATCGCCTGTGCAGGTGAATGGGCGCAGGCCAATGGCCTCAGCGATGCAGATTGGGAACGCTGGTGGCGCACGGACAAAGGCGCCGAGGATGTGCGCTATACCCAGTTCATGGGCAAAGATAACGTGCCATTTCACACACTGTCCTTTCCTGCGACGATCTTGGGATCGGGCGAGCCGTGGAAATTGGTCGATCACCTCAAATCGTTTAACTATTTGAATTACGACGGCGGCCAATTTTCAACGAGCCAAGGTCGCGGTGTGTTCATGGACCAAGCGCTGGAAATTTTGCCTGCGGATTATTGGCGCTGGTGGCTGCTCAGCCATGCGCCGGAAAGCTCGGACAGTGAATTTACGTGGGAGAATTTCCAAGCGAGCGTCAACAAAGATTTGGCCGATGTTTTGGGCAACTTTGTCAGCCGAATTACGAAATTCTGCCGCAGTAAATTTGGCGAAGCGGTGCCCGAGGGTGGCACATGGGGCGAGCGCGAAGAGGCATTGATCGCCGAATTACAAACGCGTGTGAGCGCCTATGAAGCGCATATGGAAGCGATGGACGTGCGCAAATCGGCCGCCGAGCTGCGCGCAATCTGGGCCGCTGGCAACGAATATCTTCAGGCGGCGGCGCCGTGGAGCACATTTAAGGAAAACCCTGAGATGGCCGCCGCGCAAGTGCGCCTCGCGCTCAATTTGATCCGTATGTATGCTGTCCTTTCGTCGCCGTTTATTCCAGATGCGAGCGAGACTTTGATGACTGCGATGGGCACAGAGGATCGCACATGGCCATCAGATGTACAGGCCGCGCTGGGCGCCTTGCCCGCAGGTCATGGATTTACCGTGCCTGAGGTGACATTCCGCAAAATTACGGATGAAGAGCGCGAAGAGTGGCAAGCGCGGTTTTCAGGGGTTCGCACATAAGTGCGCCCCCTTTTTGAGTATTTTGAAAACAAAGTTGAGTGAGCCGAGAACAGCTTGAGTCTCTGGCTTGTTCAAGTATGGGGCCGTGCCGCGGTATAGTTGAAGACCATGGGGATTGTCCGCTGGTCAATGCATCGCAATTTGGTGCGGGGCCCCTGCGCTTTATCGATCCCGCAGATGAACGCTAGATCATTGCAGATCCAGGGTAGGTGGGCCGCATATTGTTGATCCCACAAATTTCGGAATAAAATGGTTTTTGCCTCTGGACAGCTTGTGACTTGTGCCGTAAACACCGCTCTCACGACAGCATGAATATTACCACACTTGTTGTTCCGTGCCCGGGTAGCTCAGTGGTAGAGCAGTGGATTGAAAATCCTCGTGTCGGCAGTTCAATTCTGCCCCTGGGCACCATTTATTACGAAATATAAGTGACTTATTTTGGCGTTTTGCGCGCTTGAGTTGTTTTTTTGAAAAACACATGTTTTGCCGTGTTGCTCGCTATTTTGACCAAGGAATCGCTGTGTTGGCGGGTTTTGGGGGGACATGGTTTTGCAGATAATTCACACACCTGGTGGCTCAGGGCCGAAGGCGAATGTGAGAACCTGAACACTCGGATAGGCACGGCGCACCATGGATCGCGTAGCAGTGCTGTCGATCATGCGTTCTTGGCCTATATCGAGCCCATCGAGCCGCAGAGCCTGAAAATCAGAGCACTGCTGGCCATGCACGTCTATGACTTGAACGGTTTCACCTTTGCGCAGAACGTAAGATAGGGCCGTCCCGCGGTCGACTGTGAACTCTTCGCGGATATCCCCAAGAGGCGGCGGTAAATCTAGATTGCCCGTGCCGAACTGATGGCTGCCCGTCACGGCACCGCCCGACGTGCCATGGATCAGCGCCTCGCGCGAGTTGAGGAATACCACCCAAATATGCACTGCGGAGGGTGCCCGCAAAACAAAGGCGTCGTTCAGTGGGCCAAGACGCACCGCGCGCAATGCCTCAGCGGACTCTCCGCCTTGGGCGGTGATCCAACCTAAAAGAGGGGCTGCTTCAAAGGCATTGGGCTCTAAATCCTGTATGGCGCCAAGTGATAGGCGGCGTTCACATCGAACGCCGTCGGCCCCAAAGGCGAGAAGAGCGATCTGGTCGGTCGAGCCTGTGCCGTCAATCCGTAGAAGATCCCCAGATTGCATATCGAACCGCATGGTTTCTCGTGGTGCGATTTGAAATGGCTTTGGTGCATGAAGGGATGAAAATCCAGAAAACATCCGCCCAGAACCGGCATGCCCCATATTTGAGAAGTCTCACAAAATATGTGGTGTCAAGCTCAATTCCTCTGGTTTCAGATCACCTGCGTGTCGCCCACTGTGCGCGGGCGAAATCCATCTGTCAAGAAAAGTAAACCAAAGGCGACATAATTGAGCCATGCGCGACACACGCAGCACCGCCGGTCGCGAAAATGCTGAGAAATACACGCATGCCTAGAACGGGGGGTTAATCTTTTTTGAACAGCGGGATGAGAAACACCAAGCACGCCAATAGGAAAAAGACGCTGCCGAACATCGCCCAAAAATCACCCACGCTGGCGATGCAAAAGCCGATTGCCGAGATGATAAAAAAGATCCATCCAATAAGGGTCAATGTGCGATTGCTC
>JBDNBY010000092.1:0-3783 GCA_039767595.1 Paracoccaceae bacterium
ATCACCATTGGCATAGGTCGCTTGGCCCGTACCAAAGATTTCACCCTGCCGCCACTGCCCTGAATAGACAAAGCCATCTGGCGCGCGCAGCGTGCCTTGGCCGTGGCGTTGACCTTCGAAAAATGTACCTTGGTATTGAACGCCGTCTGGATATGTTGCCGTGCCTGTTCCGGATTTAAAGCCGTCTTGCCATTGCCCAACGTAGCGATAGCCATTGGGCATATCGAGCCGCCCTTCGCCGTTATAGCGCGATTGCGCAAAGCCGCCTTCATAGCGCAGGCCATTGGCATGTTGGGCAATGCCTTGGCCGGAAAAGAGCCCCTCTTTCCATTCCCCTGCATAGGTGGCGCCATCTGGATAGGTGATTTTTCCAGTGCCCTCGGGCAGGTTATTGAGAATGTCGCCGAGATATTTGGATCCATCGGGATAGATCATCTCGCCCGCGCCTTCCATCACGCCTTGGACCCATGTGCCATCATAGCGAAACCCGTTGCTGGCCATAAAGGCGCCTGGGCCGTCGCGCTGATCATCTTTGAATTGGCCGGAATATGTGTCGTCATTTCCGTATTTTAGCGTGCCTTGGCCGTGGCGGCGCCCATCGCGCAACTCGCCTGTGTAAATATCCCCATTGGGTTGGCGGATCTCGCCGGTGCCATTGATCTCGCCGTTTGTCCATGTGCCGATATACACAAGCCCATCGGCCAACCACAGTGTGCCAGTGCCATCACGTTGACCAGCGGTGATTTGTCCTTCGTATCGGCTTGTGTCAGGGTAAAGGATATTGGCCGTCCCTTGTTTGACGCCATTCTCCCATGTGCCATCATATACATAGCCATCTGGCATTTGCAAAATACCTTTGCCGTGATGCTCGGCATTGAGGAATTCGCCTTTGTAGGTCGAGCCATTCATATAGGTGGCCACGCCTGTGCCTTCTATTTCGCCATTGACCCAGCTGCCTTGATAGGTGCCGCCATCTGGAAATGTGATTTTGCCAATGCCATCGGGCCGGCCGGCCATGAATTCCCCTTCATAGACAGAGCCATTGGGATAGGTGGCGCGGCCTGTGCCTTTGATTTCGCCCATCACCCAATCACCGCTATAGCTATAGCCATTGGGCAGGGTGTAGCTGCCGGTGCCATGCTGTAGGCCGTCTTTGAAGGTGCCGTCGTAAATGCCGCCGTCTTCGTATTGCTTTTTGAATGACGTCAGCTCTTGGGCAGGGGCCAAGCTCGCCCATCCGCATAGGCAGCTGAGTGTTAAGAGGCGCGTGAGCTGAATGTGCATGATGTCTATCCCCAATCCTATATATGGTAACCTTAGGAAACCAAATCACTGAGGGCAACGAAAATGTCAGCCTTTTGGCGGGTTATTATGGGGCACTCCGACGTGCGCTTATCCTAATAGCGATGCACCTTATCGCACTGATGCCCTAAACTCGCCGATGATACGGGCGTTATCATTCATTAAAGTCCCCTAAACTTGAGTCAAAATATTTAGCCAATATTTCTTAATTAACTTTGTGTTGTGAGGAGTTTGGCCGTTTTCGCGAGCTATTTCAACTCTGATGACGGTGCCGGCCACAAAACCGCCAGTTTTGAGTGCGCGGATAGGGGTGAGAAGTTGTTCGAGACGCTGCCCTTCGTGATGTCGGTTCCCGTCGATCCGCCTGTGTCTGTGGTGCTCGAGCCGTGTGGGGCCAAGGCGATCTACGGCAAGCTGGGTGTATCAGGGCAAGTGGGCTTGCTCAGTCTTGTACACCACAGTGCGATCCTCTTGATGGCCTCTAGGAGGTGAGGGGCCCTTGGGCGAGGTCATCTAAGATTGGGCAGTCCGGCCGCGCATCCCCTGCGCAGCACGTGACCATATGCGCCAATGTGCTGCGCATTGCATGGAGCTGCGCAATGCGCGCGTCGATCTGACCCAGCTGCTCTTGTGCAATCGCTTTGACCTGCGCGCTGCTGCGCGTCTCATCTTGGTATAGATCAAGGAGGCTGCGGCAATCTTTGATCGAAAATCCCAGCATACGCGCCCGCGCGATAAAGGCTAGCTTGTGAAGATCATCCTCGCCAAAGGCGCGGTAGCCATTGGCGGCCCGTTTCGGAGTGATCAGCCCGATCTCCTCGTAATACCGGATGGTTTTTGCCGGCACATTGGCGCGTTTAGCGACCTCGCCGATGTTCATCAATATCCCGCTCATGAGCGACCTCCAGCATAGCGTAAGCGCAGCGCATTTGTCACAACAAAGACGGAACTGAGGGCCATTGCCCCTGCCGCCAACATGGGCGAGAGTAAAATCCCATAAAGTGGATAGAGCACACCCGCCGCCACAGGGATCAGCAGCACATTATAACCAAAGGCCCATACAAGGTTTTGCCGAATATTGCGCAAGGTGTGCGATGAAATCTCGAGAGCCTCGGCCACGCTGGTCAGATCGCCGGACATTAGGACGACATCCGCGCTTTCTATTGCGACATCGGTGCCGGTGCCAAGGGCAATGCCCACATCCGCCGCCGCCAAGGCGGGGGCATCGTTGATCCCATCACCGACAAAGCCCACGCGCCCAGTACGGCGCAGCATGTCGATGGCGGCCTTTTTCCCATCGGGGCGCACATGGGCGATGACGTCGTCAATCCCAAGGCGTTTGGCAATGTTCTGCGCCGCGGCCTCGGTATCACCGGTGATCATAACGATCCGTTGACCCCGCACCCGCAAGTCGGACAGGGCCGCAGGGGTGCTTGGCTTGATCGGATCACTTAGGCCGAGCACCGCAACATGCACCCCGTCACAGGCAACATGCACAAGGCTCAGCCCCTCTTGGGCCCAGTCATCGGCCTGCGCGGCAAGGGCCGGATCCAGAGCGAGGGCGTGCTCTTGCAAAAAGCGCTGCGTTCCGATGAGGAGGTCATGACCCTCAACGCGGGCGGTGGCCCCATCTCCAAGGATCGCTTGGAACGTATCCGGTTGTGGTAGGTCGAGGCCCTGATCCCGCGCGGCCTGCACAATGGCCTTGGCCAAAGGATGCTCTGATGCGGTTTCGGCGCCGGCAATCCATCGCAAAAGCGCATCGGCGTCTTGATCCGTGGCGACGCGATAATCGCTCAGTACGGGGTGCCCTTGGGTCAATGTGCCAGTCTTATCAAAGGCGATGATTTGCACGCGCGATAGGCTCTGCAATGCGTCGCCCTTGCGAAAAAGAATGCCGCGTGCGGCGGCACGCCCTGTGCCCACCATGATCGAGGTGGGCGTGGCCAGCCCCATGGCGCAAGGGCAGGCGATGATCAAAACGCTGACCGCCGCGACAATCGCAAGGTCGAGCATCGGCAGCCCGCCCACACTGAGCCATAGCACCAAGGTCAGCGCCGCCAAGGCCAACACGGCCGGAACAAACCACAGGGTGATTTTATTAACCAGTGTTTGGATCGGCAGCCGCGCCCCTTGCGCTTGCTGCACAAGGTCGATGATCTGGGCCAAGGTTGTCTGCGCCCCGACGGCCGTCAGGCGCAGCTCGAGATGCCCCGCGCCATTGATTGTGCCGCCGGTAAGGGGATCGCCTTTGCGCTTGAGCGGGGCGATCGGCTCGCCGGTGAGCATGGCCTCATCCACGTGGCTTTCGCCTTTGGTGATGACGCCATCGGCGGCCACAGCCTCGCCAGGCCTGATTTGAATGATTTCTCCGACGCGCAATGTCTCTAGCGGGGCCTCTTCAAAGGTGCCATTGCGATGAACACTGGCCGTTTTGGGGCGTAGCTTCATAAGGTTTTGGATGGCAGCGCCTGTGCGCCC
>JBDNBY010000093.1:0-20556 GCA_039767595.1 Paracoccaceae bacterium
AGCGTCGCGTTACGAACAGCCAATTGTGCGGCTATGTCCTCACGAGATGTTTGCAGGGATTCGCGCAGCTCTGCCGCTTGTAGGCTTAAACTGCTGCCTTCTTCAGGAGCGCCAAATGCGTTGAGTTGTGCATCCAATTTCGCAGCTTGCCGGCTGAGATCTTTGATCTCGCCTTCTATCACCCGCTGCCAGTCCAAGGTTTGGTTTTGCAATTGATCCAGTGCTGGGTTTGACGCGCGTCCAGCCTCAATCACGGCCTCGGCGCGCGCTGCAAAGCGGCTCCATGCCTCCAACTCGAACTGATCAACAGCGTTTTGCGCATAAGCGGCCGTCCACGTCAGACACGCCATCATCACGAACAGAATTTTTTTCATTCTATTATCCACTTAAAGCGCGACGTTACTCCATTACAGAGGGCACATCCCGAGGGTCACGACGTAAAAAATGCGGCAATGGCAAGCCTTGCTGCAACAAGAATTCCTTGTTGAAGAGCTTGTTTTGATACCGCGTTCCATAATCACACAAGATCGTCACGATTGTATGACCAGGTCCTAATTCCCTAGCCAAGTCAACTGCGCCCGCGATATTGATCCCAGACGATCCGCCCAAGCATAGCCCCTCGTATTCCAATAGGTCATAGACGATCTTTAGCGCACGGGTGTCTGAGATCCGAAACGAGGCATCAGGGGTAAACCCTTCTAAATTTGCCGTGATCCGACCTTGGCCAATGCCCTCAGTCATCGACCCACCTTCGGATGCCAGCGCCCCTGTAGTGTAGAAGCTGTGCAGCGCCGCGCCATGCGGATCGGCGAGTGCGACTTTCACGCCCTTGGGTTGAAGGGCCATCCCAACACCGGCCAAAGTTCCGCCCGACCCTACGGCCGCGACGAAGCCATGCACATTGCCTTGGGTCTGATCCCAAATCTCTGGTCCTGTCGTTTCAATATGCGCTTGGCGATTGGCTGTATTGTCGAACTGATTGGCCCAAATCGCTCCGTTTGGATCACTCTTGGCAATTTTCGCTGCCAAACGTCCCGAATATCTCACGTAGTTATTGGGATTTTTATAGGGCGCAGCAGGCACTTCGATCAATTCAGCCCCCGCAAACCGCAACATATCTTTTTTCTCTTGGCTTTGTGTCTCAGGGATTACAATGACCGAGCGAAACCCCATGGAGGCCCCTACGAGAGCAAGGCCGATCCCCGTATTGCCCGCTGTGCCCTCCACAATCGTGCCACCAGGGGCAAGTGCCCCGCGGGCCACAGCATCTTTGATAATATAAAGCGCGGCGCGATCCTTGACAGATTGCCCCGGATTAAGGAACTCGGCTTTGCCTAAAATTGTGCAGCCGGTCTCCTCGCTCACCTTTTTCAGTTTAATAAGAGGGGTATTGCCAATAGCCGCAACAACATCGGGGAAAATCGTCATTCTTCTCTTCACACTTCTTTTCGCAAAATATGTCTGTAAACTATGTGCAACAGAGAGGATCCACAAGAGGCAACACAGCGGGAAGGCAGGTGTGATGACCCACCTCGCCCCACGTCACTCTATCTCGTCAGAATAGGGCCGGAACAAGTAGAGCGCCAAAATGGCGCATAGACCGGACGCCATGAAATAGCCGATGAACATGTGCGACTGCCCCAACAGCATTATGTTTTTAGCAAAAAACAAAGCAAAATCCTCGATCATTGTTGCTAAATCGACATAGCCTTGCTCGATGAAAAAATCATAAATCCGAAAGACTGAAATGACCGCGCTCAGTATGGCCATCGAAAAGAAGTTGATGCTCAATGCGCGGCTCATGTATTGAACAAGGCTCAAACCAACTTTGACACCGCGCCAGGCGCTTATGGCTGAAATAAATGCAGCAGCTATGGCCAAGGTGTCCATAAACGGAATTTTATTTATGAACGTATCTCGATAACCCGTTGTTTGCACAAAGAAGAGTGCTAAAATGGCAGCGAGAATGCTTGGCAATAACGAGCGCATGTTTGAACTTACGACTTTTGAATTGTGACCTGAATAACATCACAATTACCGCTCTCAAAGGTTGATGCGCAAGAGGTAAAGTAAAAGTCCCACATTTTATAAAACCGCGTATCAAAACCCATAGGTTCAATATCGTTCCATTTTTCGATGAATGTCTCGCGCCACATCCGCAAAGTTTTGCCATAGGACTGCGCAAAGTTGATCATAGACACCTCTGACAAGCCGGCTTCTTTTAGCCGTTGTGCGAGGATTTTTGGCGCGGGGAGCATTCCACCAGGGAATATATATTTCTGAATGAAATCAACGCCTCGACGATAGGTTTCCCAACGATGATCAGCAACGGTAATGATTTGCAAACACGCTTTCGCTTGTGGTTTAAGGACGCGCTTGACCACGTCGAAATATGTCGGCCAATACCGTTCACCGACTGCTTCGAACATTTCGATACTCACAACACCATCATATTGGCCTTCTAAGTCGCGGTAATCGCATAGCTGTAGATCCACCAAATCTGATAGGCCCGCAGTGGCAATTCTTGCTTTGCCGTAATCAAGCTGCGCTTGCGAGATTGTAATTCCAGTGACTTTGACCCCGTGTTCACGCGCTGCAAATTCTGCGAAGCCGGCCCAACCGCAGCCGATCTCTAAAACATGGTCGCCTTTGGATACGCCAAGAGCCTCAATCATTGCGGCGTATTTTGATCTTTGCGCTTCGGACAAACTCTCGGTACCCGAATGAAAAAGGGCCGATGAATATGTCATCGTCGGGTCAAGCCATAGGCTGTAAAAATCATTCCCTAGGTCATAGTGGTAGGCAATGTTTTTGCGCGCTTGACCTTTGGTATTCGATTGCAAAAAGAAGCGTAACTTCTCATAGGCGCGCAAAAGTTTAAAACCAGGAAACCCATCAAAGACGGCCTCTGGATCGGCATGCACATAGTCCATAAAACTTTGCAAATCTGGCGTGGTCCAAGCCCCGTCTAAATACGCCTCAGAAAACCCAAGGTCCCCTTCGCGGATCAACCGTGCAAAGGCGTCTTGATCATGTACATGGATCTCGGCCCGTGGCTCGGGATCAGGGGCTGCGACGCGAAAGACCCGTTGGTCAGGCAACACAATATCCAAAGTACCTTTGCGCGCCGATTGCAATGATTTGAACGCAAGCGCGAAATAGCGCGGCAAATTGGATTGCCCCTCTACACTGATGAGTACGGGGGAGTGAGTGTCAATCTTTACTTCGCTGTTCATATGCCTCTAGCGCCCTTTGGCGTCCTTGTTGGTGATCCACGATGGGTGTTTGGTAAGCGTCATTAGCACAGAAGTTTAGCGCTTTGGGAAGAGCGGTAAAGAAATCCAGCGCATCTTGTGACGGATCAGACGATTTTTCGGCTATCCAATGAGAAAGATATATCCCTTTGGGATCAAATTTATCCGCTTGGGTAAGTGGATTGAAAATCCGAAAAAACGGACTGGCGTCGGGGCCCGAACCGGCCACCCATTGCCAGCCCATTGCATTGGAGGCAGGATCCCAATCAGTCAAACACTCTTCAAACCATTTTTGCCCCACCGACCAATGTGTCATCAAATGTTTGGTCAGGTAACTTCCCGCGATCATGCGCGCACGGTTATGCATTTTGCCGGTCACATACATCTCGCGCATAGCCGCATCGACGAATGGAATGCCCGTGCGGCCATATTTCCATGCGGTCACTTCGGCGGTATCATCTGCCATCGACCAAGGAAAGCTATCCCATTTTCGTTTCCAATTTTTGGACAATATGTGAGGGCCGTGAAAACAAAGGTGATAGGCGAATTCACGCCAGACGATCTCTTTTAAAAATGTCTCGGATGATATCGACAGCGGCTGGCACACTGCGTTCACGGCATTCCAAATTTGAAAGGGTGAGATTTCTCCCCAAGCCAAATAATCACTAAGGCCGGAGGTTCCTGCCACACTTGGGATATCGCGCGCGGTGGTGTAATGTTCGATTTTTTCGAGAAAGCGATCCAATGCGGCCAGCGCTGCAGCTTCGCCTGCATTAATACGCTGCGCCACGATCGACGCGCCGCGCTGCATCGCCGCGCCAAGGCGCCACTCGCTCAGCTCTTGAGTGGCGACATCGCCGCGCCATCCATCGATAGACGACGGCGCAGGATAGGAGGCACGAAGATCGCGATCTTTGACGGCACGCCAAAACGGTGTGTATACTTGAAACGGTGTGCCTGTTTTGGTCGCCACGCTATGCGGCTCAATCAACAGCTGCCCTGCAAAGGACTCTGCGACTAGCCCCTGCTCTTTTAAAGTGGATTTTATCGCAGTGTCGCGCTCAATTTCATCGGGCGTATAGAGCCGGTTCCAAAAGACACCGCCTGCCCCTGTCGTGCGGATGATATCCGTCAACACTTCTTGTGCAGCGCCGCTGCGCAGGACAAGCGCGGCGCCCGTCGCCGCCTGCCACGATCGCGCAAACACCTCAAGGGCATGCTCAAGGCGTAGTTTAGGCGCAGCGCCAAGCGATGAGACAGATTGATCTTGGATAAATACGCCTATGATGGGGCGGCCCGACCCGACGGCCGCCACGAGTGCGGGATTATCCGCCAACCGTAAATCGCGGCGAAACCAGACAAGAACTGGAGAGTTTTGAGAAGATGACATTATGCTAGAAGGCCCATGATTACATCAGCCTTCTAGCTAGCGCGTACTGCACCGATCTCAAGATGCGTTATGCATTCACATCGACGACAACGCGGCCTTTGACTTGACCCTTGAGAATATCGCGGCCCAATTGCGGCACGTCGCTCAGCGTTGCCTTTTGGATCATCGCATCGAGCTTATCAAAGGGTAGATCGCTGACCAAGCGCGTCCACGCCTCAACTCGAAGGTCATACGGCGCCTGAGCCGAATCGATGCCGAGCATATTAATGCCGCGCAACAAGAACGGAATGATATTGGCCGGAACAGCCAAACCGCCCGCGTTACCCACAGCGGCCAAGGACCCACCGTAATCAAGCTGACCCAACACGCGCGCCGCCATTTCGCCGCCCACAGCATCCACACATCCAGACCAGAGCGCCTTTTCCATTGGGCGTTTGATCGCCTCGTTCACCTCTTCACGGGCAACGATTTGAGTAGCGCCTAAGGATGTCAAGTAATCGGCTGTTTCAGGGCGTCCGGTCACGGCGGCCACTTTATGGCCGAGGTTTGCCAAGATCGCAGTGGCAACCGATCCAACACCGCCAGCGGCTCCGGTTACCAAAACGGGTGTTTCTGATGGTGCAAGCCCGTGCTTTTCAAGCGCCAAAATCCCGAGCATCGCCGCCAAACCCGCTGTACCTACGGCCATCGCGCGCTCCATCGAGAGGCCATTTGGCAATGGAACAAGCCAATCGGCATTCACACGGGCCTTTTGCGCATAGCCGCCCCAATGCACTTCGCCGACGCGCCACCCTGTGAGGATCACTTCGTCGCCCTCTTTGTAGCGCGCATCTGAAGATTGCTCGACTGTGCCGACAAAATCGATACCGGGCACATGCGGATACGCACGGACAAGCCCACCGCCAGAAGTGAGGCATAGGCCATCTTTGTAATTCAGCGTCGAATATTTAACCGCGACGGTCACATTGCCTTCGGGCAATTGATCAAGACTGATTTCTTCAATAGCGGCAACTGGCTTCTCTTCGCCTTCTTTGCGAACGACAACGGCTTTGAACATGAGCTTCCTCCAAAATTTACTTTTGCGACATTTGCCATGCGATATGGATAATTCAAGCGCAAAGTGATGTTTGACGATTTAAAATATTTTCATCTGAGCCATTTCAATTCGCGCACAGCGACGCTATATTGAACGTGCTCGCAAGAGCTATGGACATAAACGCGCTCGTCATAAGCGGATCGGACCCGGGGGCGGTACCCGGCGGCTCCACCATATATCGGATTTGCACCGATCATGGGGCCGAAATAGGATCGACGAACGTCTAAAGGGGTTAGCTTTGTTCCGGTGTGATACCGCCGTTATCGGTTCAAACACGATAAATGCAAATGATAATCGTGCTCCAGTAGCAATGGCAGCGTAAGCAGCCGGAGAGACTGATCTTCAAGTCCTAGACTCTATGCATGTCTAGGCGGGGTTCGTGGGCACCTGGCAACAGAAGCTCACACCTTTCCCGCAAAATCCGCTTTTGATTCACGACAATTCTGTATACCCTAGGCTTACGCATTTTATCGAGGTCATCCAATGGACAGCATAAACTACGCCGCATTAATGCATGACGCCATGCGCGAGCTGATTAAAAACATTCTTCGCCAAGTCCAAAAAAATGGCCTTCCTGGCGACCACCATTTTTATATTACCGTGAATACACAAGAGCCAGGCGTTGAAATGGCCCAATGGCTGCGGGACACCTACCCCGATGACATGACAATTGTCATGCAGCATTGGTTTGATAATCTGGATGTCCAAGACGAGGGGTTTGCCATTACGTTGAACTTTGGCAATGCGCCAGAGCCGCTCTATATTCCTTACGCGGCGCTGCGGACATTTGCCGATCCCTCTGTTGAGTTCGGTTTGCGCTTCGAGGCACAAGGTGACGCTGATCACGCACTCGATGTAACGGGCAGTGACGACGAAAAAGATAATGTCTCGCATATCGGCCCCGATGATTTCGCGGCCCCCGTAGATCATGACACACAAGACGACACGCAAACTGAGCCAGAGACCTCTGCCGATGTTGTGCAGCTCGATCGTTTTCGCTAAAGACGAGGCAAAACTGCACAGAGGAATTCCACAATGACAGCAACGCGCACTGAAACCGATAGCTTTGGCCCCCTCGAGGTCCCTGCAGATAAATATTGGGGTGCGCAGACACAGCGCTCATTGATCAACTTTCCAATTGGATGGGAACGTCAGCCAACGGCCATCGTGCGCGCCTTAGGTGCGATCAAATGGGCCTGCGCCAAAGAGAACATGGCCCAAGGCGCATTAGATGACACGCGAGGCGCGGCGATCCTCCAAGCCGCCAAAGAGGTGTTCGACGGCACGCTGGACGATCACTTCCCTCTAGTCGTGTGGCAGACAGGCTCGGGCACACAGTCAAATATGAACTCTAACGAAGTAATCTCGAACCGCGCGATTGAAATTTTGGGCGGCACGATGGGGTCAAAGGATCCCGTACACCCCAATGACCATTGTAACATGGGCCAATCGTCAAACGACACATTCCCCACAGCGATGCATGTCGCAACGGCGATGTCGGCCCATAACGGCCTGTTGCCCAATTTACAAAAACTGCACGATGCCCTCGCCGCCAAGCAAGTGGAATTTGAAGGCATCATCAAAATTGGCCGCACCCACACGCAAGATGCGACGCCATTGACCTTGTCCCAAGAAGTGGGCGGCTATGTGCACCAAGTCGCCAAAGGGATGGAGCGTATCAAGACCGCGCTTGGCGATATTTACGAGCTGGCCCAAGGGGGCACAGCCGTTGGCACAGGCCTAAATACCAAAGTAGGTTGGGATGTCGCCGTTGCGCGCAATATCGCCGAATTGACCGGCCTCCCCTTTGTCACGGCGCCGAACAAGTTCGAGGCGCTCGCGGCTCATGATGCCATGGTGGCGATGTCAGGTGCGCTCAAAACGGTGGCCGCGAGCCTTTATAAAATCGCAAATGACATTCGCTTTCTCGGCTCTGGGCCGCGCTGCGGGCTGGGTGAATTGATCTTGCCTGAAAATGAGCCAGGTAGCTCCATCATGCCGGGCAAAGTGAACCCGACGCAGTGCGAGGCGCTCACCCAAGTGTGCGCCCATGTGATTGGCAATGATGCGGCGGTTGGTTTCGCGGGCAGCCAAGGGCATTTTGAGTTGAACGTTTATAAACCGATGATGGCCTATAACGTTCTGCAATCAATGCAGCTTTTGGGCGATGTTGCGTCGGCCTTTACCGATAATTTGGTCGTTGGCCTCAAAGCTAATGAGACGCGCATTGAGAAGTTGATGCACGAGTCCCTCATGCTGGTGACGGCGCTCGCGCCTGAGATTGGCTATGACAATGCGACCACAGTGGCAAAGACCGCTCATAAAAACGGCACAACGCTGCGCGAAGAGGCTGTAAAATTGGGTTTTGTCGACCAAGAGACATTCGACCGCGTCGTGCGCCCTGAAAACATGATTGGGCCAAAGGCCTAAGTGCGCGACATGCGGCCGCAAAAGCATTCTGTCACGCTCAAGGGACATCGAACATCGGTGTCCCTTGAGCCAGAGTTTTGGGGTGCTTTTATCACCATTGCACGCGAATTAAATCGTCCAATCAATGATCTAGCGGCCGAGATTGATGCAGATCGCGGAACTGATCGCGGTCTTGCGTCCGCGATCAGAGTGTTTGTCCTGACACACCACCAATCACGCCCGTAAACGCGCACCCGCTGGATCAAATGGCGGCTGTTCTAAGATCACCGCGCGGTGCGGTCGGCCCAAAATGGCGACCTCTACCATATCCCCCGGCTGCGCGTCTTTGACAAAGCCAAGCGCCAGCGACATGTTCACAGTATAGCCATAGGTGCCAGAGGTGACGCGGCCAATCCCAACGCCATCTTTGAAAATCGGCTCGCCACCTGTCGCATCGGCGTTTGAGGCGCGCACATCCTCTTCGTTGATGTGAAGAATGACCATTTTCTCGCGCGGCGTCTTGGCTAGGTTTTCGGCAAGGGCCGCTTTGTTCAAAAACTCTTTGTTCATTTTACACAGGCCATCAAGGCCAACTTCATGCGGCCAATACTCTGGGCTATATTCGCGGCTCCATGAACCATAGCCCTTCTCAACACGCATCGACATCAAGGCACGCGACCCAACAGGCCCTGCGCCAAACGGCGCACCTGCCTCAAGCAAAGCCTCATATAACTTGACCTGATCCTCGGTGGCGCAATGCAACTCCCACCCCAGATCGCCAGTGAACGAAACGCGCAGCGCCAACACATCAACGCCGGCAATTGTAATCCATTGTGACCGCATGAACGGGAAATCCACCGTCGCCAAAGAAGTATTTGTCATCCGCTGGAGCATCTCGCGCGATTTCGGACCGGCCACATTGAACCCGCACATCCCAAGGGTTTTACTTTCAAAAGCCACACCCTCTGGACAGGGCACAGCATCAAAGAACCGCTTGTGATAGCGTTCGGCCATGCCCGATCCAATGATGTAGAACTCCTCTTCGCCAGTGCGGGTCACAGTAAAATCGCCCGCCACACCGCCACGCACCCCAATCAACGGGGTCAAGCAGGAGCGCCCAACTGATTTGGGCATGGTATTGGCAAATATTGAATTAAGCCAATCTTCGGCCCCTTTACCCGCGGCACGGTACTTAGCAAAGTTGGAAATATCTATGATGCCGGCATTCTCACGTAGCATCCGGCATTCATTGCCTACGGGCTCAAACCAATTTTGCCGCGTAAATCCATTGGTGTCCTGCGCCCCCGGCGTATCGGCAAACCACAAAGGATGCTCCCATCCGTAGTTTAAGCCAAAGACGGCTCCCTTGTCTTGTTGCATCTCATACACGGGACGTGTGCGCACAGGGCGGCCCGCCGCGCGCTCTTCGTTCGGGAAGTGGATTGAGAAACGATGCGCATATTGATCGCCCACCCGCGCCTTGGTAAAGGCTTTGCCGGCCCAGTCACCAAACCGCGCCATATCCCATGCGAACATGTCATAACGGCTCTCGCCCGTGACAATCCAATCGGCCGCCAACAGGCCCATGCCGCCAGATTGCGAAAACCCTGGGATAATTCCATTGACACAAAAATAATTTTTCAACTCAGGCACAGGACCAAAGAGGACATTGGCGTCTGGCGACCAAATCATCGGACCATTGATCACACGTTTTATCCCTGCCTCACCCACAACCGGCACTCGGTCGATGGCGCGCATCATATTTTCCTCGATCCTCTCGAGATCGTCATCGAATAATTCATGGCCAAACCCTTGGGGCGTGCCATCCTCGGCCCAAAAGCGAAAATCACGCTCGTAGGCACCGACAAGCAATCCCTGCCCCTCTTGGCGCAGATAATACTCACCATCGCGATCTGCGACAGAGGGCAAGCGGCGATCCATGCCGGCGATTTCGGCGATGGTTTCAGTGACAAAATACTGGTGTTCTGTCGGTTGAAGAGGCAGGTCAAATCCGGCCAACTTGGCCACTTCACGCCCCCAAAGACCGGCGGCATTGATCACCCACTGGGTATGAATGGAGCCTTTGGTTGTCTCGACTGTCCATGATCCATCTGGATTGGGCGTCGTGGCAATCACGGGGGTAAAGCGGTAAATCTCAGCGCCGTTTTGACGGGCTCCCATGGCATAGGCATTGGTCACGCCTGAAGGGTCAACATTGCCGCCATCGGGCTCCCACATGATTGTACGGATGCCATCGAAATTCACGAGAGGGTGCAGAGTTTCGGCCTCTTCTCGTGCTATTTCATAGAAGTTCATTCCATAAAGCTTGGCCTTGGCCGCCTGTAGCTTGAGCTGATGCTCACGCGCCTCTGTTTGCGCCAAATAGAGAGATCCGGGTTGAAAAACACCGCACCCTTGGCCCGTCTCTTTTTCCAATTCTTTATACAGGTTCATCGTATAATGCTGAATTCTGCTGATATTCGTGTTGTCGTGCAGCCCATGAATATTGGCCGCCGCATGCCACGTCGATCCGGAGGTCAGCTCATCTCGCTCGAGCAAAACGACATCTGTCCATCCCAATTTCGTCAAATGATAGAGGATCGAGCATCCAATCACGCCCCCACCGATAACAACCGCCTGTGCATGCGTTTTCATAGTGCAACCTTTGTGTTTCAACGGATCTACATTGGCGCGTGTCCGCGCGGCTCACTTTTCTAATCCCGACATTTATCGTCGCCAATGCGCATGGCATCCTCGGAAATATTCGCCATCATCGTATCAAAACTATGGAGGTCCCTCATGAAAACCACAGCGCGCGTGGCGGTTATTGGCGGCGGTGTCGTCGGATGTTCAGTGCTCTACCACCTCACCAAACTTGGGTGGAGTGACGTTGTCCTCGTTGAGCGATCAGAGTTGACGTCGGGGTCCACATGGCATGCGGCCGGCGGGTTTCATACTCTAAATGGCGATACAAATATGGCCGCCCTCCAAGGGTACACCATTCGATTATACAAAGAGCTTGAAGAGCTGACAGGCATGTCTTGCGGGCTTCATCATGTGGGCGGTGTGACGCTTGCCGATACCAAGGAACGCTTTGACATGCTCTTGGCAGAACGGGCCAAGCATCGTTATATGGGGCTGGAAACCGAGATCGTTGGACCGGACCAGATTAAACAAATTGCCCCCGTGACGAATACCGATGGTATTTTGGGCGCGCTTTATGATCCGCTGGATGGTCATTTGGATCCCTCAGGTACAACTCATGCCTATGCCAAAGCTGCACGCATGGGCGGCGCGGAAATTTATACGCACACCAAAGTGATTGAGACCAACCAACGCCCCGATGGCACATGGGATGTCGTAACGGAAAAAGGCACAATTCATGCCGAGCATATCGTAAATGCCGGCGGCCTTTGGGCCCGCGAAGTGGGCGCCATGGCGGGTGTCTACTTGCCTCTGCATCCGATGGAGCATCAATATATCGTCACCGATGAAATCCCCGAGATTTACAATCGCGACAGCGAGCACCCCCATGTTATGGACCCCGCCGGCGAAAGCTATCTTAGACAAGAAGGTCGCGGTCTATGCATCGGTTTTTACGAGCAAAAATGCCGACCATGGGCCGTCGATGGCACGTCATGGAGCTTTGGTCATGAACTCTTGCCCGATGATTTCGACAAGATCGAAGATAGCATAACCTTTGCCTATAAACGGTTTCCGGTGTTGGAAACCGCTGGTATTAAATCTGTGATCCACGGCCCCTTTACCTTTGCGCCCGATGGCAATCCATTGGTGGGCCCAGTGCCTGGCACGCGCAATTACTGGTCCGCATGCGGCGTGATGGCAGGCTTTAGCCAAGGCGGCGGTGTGGGCCTCATGCTGGCGCAATGGATGATAGAGGGCGAATGCGAGCGGGACACCTCGGCGATGGATGTGGCGCGCTACGGGGATTGGATCAGTCCGGGCTACACATTGCCCAAAGTGATTGAAAATTATCAAAACCGTTTCTCAGTCTCTTATCCGAATGAGGAACTGCCTGCCGCGCGGCCGCATCGCACGACGCCGATGTATGATATTTTCACCGATATGGGCGCCGTTTGGGGACATCAGTTTGGCTTAGAAGTGGCCAATTATTTCGCCACCGATGATGAGCCGCGCTATGAGACACCGTCATTTAGGCGCTCAAACGCGTGGGAGGCGACCAAGCGCGAAGTTATGGCTGTACGCAATGCCGTGGGCATAAACGAAGTGCATAACTTTGGTAAATACCGCGTCACGGGCCCGAACGCGCGGGATTGGCTCGATACGATCATGGCCGGCCGCATGCCGAAAATTGGCCGGATCAGCTTGACGCCGATGCTGAGCCCCAAGGGGCGGATCGTCGGTGATTTCACTGTAAGCTGTTTGGCAAGGGATGAGTTTCAGTTGACGGCCTCATATGGCTCGCAAGCCTATCATAGCCGCTGGTTCGATATGCATGGTGCTCAAGGCGCTCACGTTGAAAATATTTCTGATACGCTCAATGGATTTCAAATTGCGGGGCCCAAGGCGCATGATGTCCTTGCCACCGTGACACGGGATGCCACCGATCTACGGTTCATGGACGTGCGCCGCATGACCATTGGCCAAGTAAATTGCACGGTTCAGCGTGTGAGCTATACGGGTGATCTGGGCTATGAAATCTACTGCCATCCCATGGATCAACGTCAACTGTGGTCCGTTTTGTGGGCCGCAGGTCAAGCTCATGGCATGCACCCCTTTGGGATGCGGGCGATGATGAGCTTGCGATTGGATAAATTCTTTGGCTCTTGGCTGAGTGAATTTTCGCCAGACTATACCGCTGCAGAGACTGGCCTTGATCGGTTTATTCAGTTTGACAAACCTGCCAATTTCATTGGCCGTACCGCCGCCGAAGCAGAGCGTCACACGCCCCCTGCCCGCCAGTTGGTGGCATTTGAAGTCGATGGTGAGGATGCCGATGTTGTCGCCTACGAGCCGGTTTGGATTGATGACAAAGTCCAAGGCTTTTGTACCTCGGGCGGTTATTCGCATTTTGCCGATAAATCGATCGCTCTGGCGTTGATCCCGCGGGCATATGCACATGACGCGGACCTATCTGCCGAGATTGATATTTTGGGAAAACGGTATGCCGCGCGGCGCCTTATGACCCCGCTGTTTGATCCCAATGGGGATCGGATGCGCCAAAAATTTTAAGGCACTTTGCCCAACCTGAATCCGCAAATAACGATGATACACAAAGTCGGATATATCAAATAAAAGAGAGAGTGGTGGCCAAGGAGAGACTCGAACTCTCACGCCCGAAGGCGGGGGATTTTGAATCCCCTGCGTCTACCATTCCGCCACTTGGCCACTGGAGGGCTTCCTAGTCTTAAATCTGAGTATGGTAAAGTGCAAAATGACAGTTTTTCAAAATTTTTGATTGTATCCAAATCATACACCGCTTACCCAATCGCTATGTTAGAAAATCTATATAACCGATGCCTCAAAGCTGCCCAATCCCCACGCGCGATCTGGGTGCTCGCCTTTGTCAGCTTTCTTGAAAGTTCGGTTTTTCCCATTCCCCCGGATGTCATGTTAATCCCGATGGTGATTGCGGCGCCACTGCTTGGATGGCGCTATGCGTTGATTTGCACCCTCGCCTCAGTGGCAGGGGCCATCGCGGGATATGGTATCGGCTATTATGCCTATGATTGGATCGGGGCCCCTGCTCTTGAGAACATGGGCAAAGCCGATAAAATGGATGCGTTCAAAGCGCTGTTTGATCAGTATGGCGCTTGGACCGTTTTGATTGCAGGTGTCACGCCCTTTCCGTTCAAAGTCATCACAATTCTTTCGGGATTTGTTGAGTTCAATCTCATTACGTTTACGATATCATCACTTATCGCACGTGGCATTCGGTTTTTCCTTGTCGCGGCGCTCTTGGTTTACTTTGGCGAGCCGATCAAAGCCTTTATTGAAAAGCGCCTTGGTCTAATGTTGGCGCTTGGAACTGCCCTATTGATTTTGGGTCTCTACTGGATTGGAACGCATTAAGATGACGCCACGGTTCTTTGCACACACCCTGATCGGAGCATCTGGCCTTTTGTTGGTCGCCGCGCTTGGGTTTGAACACATTGGGGAATTAGCACCCTGTGCTTTGTGTTACACGCAGCGGTATCCCCATTATGCTATTGTATTGATTGGCGTTCTTAGCTTGGTCACGGCCCTACCGCAGCGCGCGGTACAGATAAGTGGGCTAATCTTAAGTGGTACTGCCGGCCTCGTTGCAGCCTATCACTCCGGTGTCGAGAGTGGTCGATTTGAAGGTCCCTCAACATGTACATCGAATGAAACAACGTCCCTGAGCGTTGACGACCTCTATGCTCAAGTGATGAGCGCCCCGATCGTGCGCTGCGATGACATTGCGTGGTCGATGTTTGGGCTCTCTATGGCCGCGTGGCACGCAGTGGCCTGCGCTGTGCTTGTGTTCGGTTGGGCGTGGCTTCTTATATCGCCCCGCCAAGTTTAGCGGTAATCCGACCGCTGTAATCCATATTTACTCATTTTTTCGTTTAATGTGCGGCGCGGCAATTGCAGTTCGTCCATCACTTGCGCGATCATTCCATTATGTTTGCGCATCGCGGCATCAATGATCATCTTCTCAAAGGAATCCACGACATCCCGCAAGGGGCGACCGTCGGTTGTGAGTGTCGCTTGATTGTGATCTTCTTGGCCATTCAGCAATAGCGATGAGATCGCAGCGCCATCCTCTCGGCGGGATTGTAGGACATAATGTTCTGCTAAATGAATGACTTGGCGAATATTTCCTGGCCAAGGTGCTTTCATCATTTTCGCGGCATCATCAACATTCAAAACTGGCGCCGCACAGCCATAATCAGACGCAAATTCATTACAGTAATGTTGGAACACTTGTAGCACGTCATCCTCACGTTCACGCAACGGGGGGACGCAGAGCAAATGACCCGAAATTTGAAAAAATAGATCCGACCGTAACGCCGACTTCACGCTCTCCATGCCATTTTCGGCATTAACCACACCGATCACACGCGGCGATAATTGTGGATCACCAACTTGGATAGCACTTAACAAGCGTGCTTGTGTCGTCTCGGGCAGCGTTTCGATATCTTCAAGAACAAGGCTGCCTTCCATCGCCTCGCGCCATGCGCCGCCATCTGCGCTTGGATCCTCACCAAACAACCGGGCCATCAGCTCATTCTCGCCGTAAGCTGCACAGCGCAGCTCGACAAACGGCTTACCAGCACGTGAGCTACTGGCATGAATTGCATGCGCACTGAGGGTTTTACCAACGCCAGTCTCCCCCAATATCAAACACGGCACGTCAGAATGGCCGCAATCTAAAATGGCTTCCTTATGCTTGCCCAACTTATCAGAGCGACCGATCAAGCGAGATACCATTTTATCCGCCGATGTTAAATCTCGGCGCAGCTGGCGATTTTCCAGTTGCAATCTGCGTTTTTGCAACGCTTTTTTAACAATTTTTGATAGAGCATCGGGCTGAAACGGTTTTTCGACAAAATCATAGGCACCAGAGCGCATCGCCTCAACCGCCAAGGGCACATCTCCGTGCCCCGTGATCAAGATCACCGGAAGCTGTCCATCCAATGCCTGAATTCTTTTAAGAAGTGTCACTCCGTCCATGTGGGGCATTTTAATGTCAGAGACAACTATTCCCGCAAAATCGGCATCAATTTTCGCCAATGCCTCTTCACCAGAGGAAACGGCCTCGGCCTCATATCCGGACAACGTCAGCCACTGCGAAATAGAGTGGCGCATATCGCGTTCGTCATCAACAATCAAAATGCGTAAAACTTTACTCATTAAACATTCCTTTAGGATTTCGGGCTATACGGTAACTGTACGTCAAACTCCGCCCCGCCATGTGATAAATTCTGTGCAATCAAACGCCCATTAAAATCTGCTATAATGCCCGAGGAAATCGCTAAGCCAAGGCCAATACCATCACCGGGGCGCTTTGTCGTGTAAAACGGTTCAAATAGGTTTTCAAAATCATCAATGCCATGCCCATTGTCTTGAAACTTAATATGCACCGTTGAATAGCTCTCGATCACAACCGTCACTTGGGGGGAGGCAACCCCCTGCACCGCATCACGCGCATTGCGCAATAGATTGATGAAAACTTGCTCTAACCGAACGCGATCGGCCAAGACAAGGACATCGCCACTGTCAAAGACTTCTTTATATGAAATGGAATGAGATCTGTAGTCTTGTGCAACGAGGCTAAATGCAGATGACAACGCCTGTTTCACATCCACTGGCTCAAGGGCATCTGCGCCTTTGCCTGCGTAGGATTTTAACTGTTTGGTGATCGTAGTCATACGGTCGATCAACCCATCAAGGCGCGAAAACGCCGTCTTGGCCTCTTCCGTGCGATGCCGTTCCATCAACATATTCGCACCAGCCATATAGGTTTTCATCGCGGCCAAGGGTTGGTTGAGTTCATGCGCAACGGCTGCAGACATTTGACCAAGAGCCGCCAACTTTGAACTTTGTTCTAAAGTTTGCTCAGCATACGCAAGAGATTCTTGGGCTTGCTTACGCTGCTCGACCTCTGATTGGAGGCGCATGTTCAGTTGCTTTAGCTCATCGGACTCGCGAGAGATCCCAATCAATCGTGACCGAATGCGTTGATTGGAAAAAAACATAGCGAGAGAAAAGAAGCCCGTGAAAGCCAAAATACCAAAGACCCACTCAGAGAAAATCCCAGCGCTCAATTGCCTCGATGGGATGATACGGTGCATCTCCCAACCTTGAAATCCGACTTTCACAGAGACCGAAACCTCTGACGGAGTTATCCCGAGGGCATTAATAGTTCGCCCCAAAAAGCCACGCTCACGTGAAGGGGCAACGCCATGCGCAGCCAAATCACTCTCAACATCCACCAGCCGTGTTCCGCGTAAATTCGGCTGTGTCGCAAGAACAATCGTTCCGTCCGAGCGAGACACTAAACTAGATGATTCAAACCGGCGCCATCGCGCTTCAAAAGCGTTGAGATCAACAAATATTGCAACCACGCCGACCGTTTGCCCACCGCTGCGAACTCGACGCGCAAAAGCGTATTGCTGCAAACCTTCGCTATTTTCGAAATCAACAAACTGGGTGGATTGCGCCCGCACCGCCTTAATGAACACAGCCTCACCGCGCAATTGCCGCCCCAACTCTAAACGATTAGTGGCAGCCACAACGCGGCCGTCTTTGTCATAAAGCACAATATGCTGCGCACCCGTTTGATCGATGAGTTCAATCAAATGAGACGACGTGTTACTAAAATCACCAGAGAGCAAATCACTCGCAAGTTTCTGATCTTGCGATAAAATTTGGGGCAAAAGCCCAATGCGCTGTAGCTCGTTCTTTAGGCTGCCAGCATACACCTCGAGCTCAAGGCGCGCACGGTCTGTCATCCTTACGACGGCTAAATCACGCTGAACATAGGCCCATATGCTCAAAACTGCCAATAATGAAATAAATACGGCTGCATAAAGGTTACGCCGCCTTTTCAAAAGGCGGCCTAGTGTTTTCAACCAATAGTGCTTTTGAGTGCCGTGTACCTGCGCCATATAATATGGCTACACGGCAATCGGTTTGGGTGCAATCACCCTGTCACAAGAGCAGTTGCCAAATTGGCGAAAATCGGCGCACCATCATGCGAGGTGTGATGGGCACTCACTGCGCGCTCTGGATGCGGCATCATGCCTAAAACGCGCTTATTTTCCGATAGAACACCGGCAATATTCGCGATGGACCCATTTGGATTTTCGGCATAGGTGAATGCAATGCGGTCTTGATCTTGCAAAGCGCGCAATCCATCATCGTCAATTCTGTAATTGCCGTCGTGATGGGCCACAGGAACGGTAATCGTATCCCCTGCACTATAGCTATCGGTGTAGCTAGATGTCACGTTTTGCACATTTAGCGTCACTTGCTTGCACACGAATTTCAAACCCGCATTGCGCAGTAATGCACCTGGCAAAAGGCCAGATTCGGTTAAAACTTGGAACCCATTGCACACCCCAAGCACATAGCCACCACGACCGGCATGGGCGATCACATCTGCCATGATGTTGGATTTTGCGGCGATCGCCCCGCATCTGAGGTAATCGCCATAGGAAAATCCACCTGGAATAGCGACAAAATCGATCCCAGATGGCAAGGTAGCATCCTTGTGCCACACCATATGCACGTCTGCGCCCGCCTGCTCGAGGGCAATTGCCATATCACGATCGCAGTTCGAGCCTGGAAAAACAATGACCGCTGCGCGCATCTTAGGCCTCGTCCATTTCAATTGAATAGGATTCAATAACACCGTTGACCAACAGTTTGTCGGCCGCCTCACGGGCTGTCGCTTCGGCGGCGGCGGGGTCGGTCTGCGCGATGTCGAGCTCAATGACTTTGCCTTGGCGCACGCCATCAATACCAGCAATTCCCATTGCGCCTAAAGCTTGGTGAACAGCCGCCCCTTGAGGATCAAGAACGCCGTTTTTCAACATGACAATTACACGAACGCGCATCAGTTATCCTTTCCGCCCTTATGGCGTGACAAGTTTCGGTTTTGGGCCAGGTGCGGCGCCATTTGGTAAAAGCTTAAGGCGACGGGCCACTTCGGTATAGGCATCCGTCAGGCTGCCCAAGTCGCGGCGAAACACGTCTTTGTCGAGCTTTTGACCCGTTTCAATATCCCATAGCCGGCAGCTATCTGGGCTAATTTCATCAGCAATCACAAGACGGGCATAATCGCCCTCGTAAATGCGACCAATTTCGATTTTGAAATCCGCAAGGCGAATACCGACACCAAACATGATCCCAGAGACGAAATCATTCACGCGCAGCGCCATGGCGATGATATCGTCCATCTCTTGCGCCGTCGCCCAGCCAAAGGCGGCGATATGCTCTTCGGTGACAAGCGGATCGCCCAAAGCATCGTCTTTGTAGCAAAACTCAACAATGGGGCGAGAGAGTTGAATACCCTCTTCGAGGCCCAAGCGTTTGCAAATAGAGCCTGCCGCATAGTTGCGCACAATCACCTCAAGTGGGATAATTTCGCACGCATGCACCAATTGCTCGCGCATATTGAGACGCTTAATAAAATGCGTCGGCACACCAATAGCGCCAAGACCGTTCATGAAAAACTCAGAGAACAAATTGTTCAGTGGACCTTTGCCCTCAATGACGTCTTTTTTCTCGGCATTAAAGGCCGTGGCGTCATCTTTGAAATACTGTACGATCGTGCCGTGCTCTGGCCCTTCGTATAGGATTTTTGCTTTACCTTCGTAGATTTTCACACGACGTGCCATAGAGGGGGACACCTTATTTTGAGGGATACGCCAAAGCGAACCTGTTTTTTGCATGTCCCTACCCCAAGTTCCCTCGCGCCGCAAGGGATCATCAAGGTGCCAGTGCGACATAGACTGACTTAACTTTCATAAACATCATGAAAAATGTGAAATTTACAATCACGGCGCTCTATGTAATGCGGGCGCATGTGTAATCTCAAGGATAATAAGATGTCATTTTCCCAAGCACTTGCTTCGAACGATTGGCTATTGGCGGATGGCGCCACAGGTACAAACCTCTTTGCGATGGGCCTCGAGGCTGGGGATGCGCCCGAGCTGTGGAATACCGATAAACCTGAGACGATCAAAAAGCTGTATCAACTGTCGGTCGATGCCGGCAGTGATGTGTTCTTAACCAATAGCTTTGGCGGCACGGCAGCACGGCTCAAGCTCCATAATGCGCAAAACCGCGTGGGCGAGCTTAACCGCGTTGCCGCCGAATTGGCGCGCGATGTCGCGGACCGCGCAGATCGCAAGGTCTATGTCGCAGGATCCGTTGGGCCAACGGGCGAGCTGCTCGAACCTGTAGGCCCTCTCACGCATGAGGCGGCTGTCGAGATGTTCCATGAACAGGCCCAAGCCCTCAAAGATGGCGGCGTCGATGTCCTTTGGGTAGAAACGATTTCATCCGCCGAAGAATTCCGCGCGGCGGCAGAGGTCTTTGCTCGAGTAGACATGCCGTGGTGCGGCACGATGAGCTTTGACACCGCAGGTCGCACAATGATGGGGGTGACGGCCCCGATGCTGAGCCAAATGATCCGTGAATTGGATCACAAACCTTTGGCCTATGGCGCCAATTGCGGCACAGGCGCCTCGGATCTTGTGCGCACGCTACAAGGCTTTGATACAACTCACAGCGCCGTTATTTCCAAAGGTAACGCTGGCATTCCAAAATACGTTGATGGGCATATTTGCTATGATGGCACGCCCGACCTTATGGCTGACTATGCTGTCATGGCTTATAATTCCGGCGCCACGTTGATTGGGGGGTGCTGCGGGACGCGTCCTGAGCATCTG
>JBDNBY010000094.1:0-4605 GCA_039767595.1 Paracoccaceae bacterium
CGGTGGCATCATGCGCTGTGACGTGATTGCCGAGGGCGTTGTCGCTGCGGTCAAAGAAGTTGGCCTACAAGTGCCACTTGTTGTCCGCCTCGAAGGCACGAACGTTGAAAAAGGCAAAGAGATCATCAACACCGCGGGTCTTGATGTCATCGCCGCAGATAACCTCAAAGATGGCGCCGAAAAAATCGTCAAAGCAGTGAAAGGCTAATCCCATGGCAGTCCTTATTAACGAACATACTAAAGTCATCTGCCAAGGTTTCACTGGATCCCAAGGTACATTTCACTCAGAGCAGGCCATTGCCTATGGCACCAAAATGGTCGGCGGCGTGACACCCGGCAAGGGCGGTCAAACGCATCTTGATTTGCCTGTGTTCAACTCTGTCCATGAGGCCAAGCATGTCACCGAGGCCAATGCCTCTGTGATCTATGTCCCGCCCCCCTTTGCAGCGGATTCGATCCTCGAGGCTATCGATGCGGAAATGGAACTCATCGTCTGCATCACCGAAGGCATCCCTGTTTTGGACATGGCCAAAGTGAAACGCGCACTTGAGAATTCCAAATCCAAGCTGGTCGGCCCGAACTGCCCCGGAGTGATCACGCCGGATGCGTGCAAAATCGGCATCATGCCAGGCCACATTCACAAGCGTGGCTCAGTCGGTGTTGTCTCTCGCTCAGGGACACTCACTTATGAGGCGGTCAAGCAAACGTCGGACGTGGGCCTTGGCCAATCCACTTGTGTGGGCATTGGCGGCGATCCGATCAAAGGCACCGAGCATATCGATGTGCTCGAATGGTTCTTGGCCGATGACGAAACGCATAGCATCATCATGATCGGCGAGATTGGCGGATCCGCCGAAGAAGAGGCCGCGCAATTCCTTGCGGATGAGCGTAAAAAAGGCCGCTGGAAACCAACCGCAGGCTTTATCGCGGGTCGCACCGCCCCTCCAGGTCGCCGCATGGGCCACGCTGGCGCGATTGTTGCAGGCGGAAAAGGTGGCGCAGAAGACAAGATCGAAGCCATGCAAGCCGCCGGCATCATCGTCGCAGACAGCCCCGCCGGTTTGGGCGAAGCTGTGCTCAAGGCGATTGGCTAACCAAAACGGCTTGTTTCACGCACAGCGTGAGACAAGCGCCCTCAGCGGCCCCCAACGGGGGCCACCGCTTTGTCAGACCCAATTTAGGGATAATATAAGATGAACGACCACGCCCCCAATGATCAATTCCATGCCTCGTCTTTTATGCAAGGGCATAATGCGGAATATCTTGAACAGCTCTACGCCCAATATGCGCGCGATCCAAACGCTGTGGATCAAGCTTGGCAAGATTTCTTTGCCGCGATGGGGGATGAAACGACATCTGTGACCGCCGAAGCCGAAGGGCCCTCTTGGGCCCGCACCGATTGGCCACCACAGCCCAATGATGATTTGACCGCCGCACTTGACGGGCAATGGCCCATGATGCCCGCAGAGGGCAAAGCCGCAGGCAAAAAGATCGTGGAAAAAGCCGCCGAGAAAGGCGTCGAAGTGTCAGATGCGGCTATTCAGCGGGCGGTTCTGGACTCTGTGCGCGCCTTGATGATCATCCGCTCTTATCGCATTCGCGGTCACTTGGCCGCTGATCTCGATCCGCTGGGCCTACGCGATGTCGAGGCAGCGCGCGCCGAATTGGATCCAAAAAATTACGGCTTTACCGAGCAGGACCTCGATCGCCCGATTTTCTTGGACAATGTCTTAGGCCTTCAGATCGCATCGATGCGCCAAATCATTGATATTTTGAACCGCACCTATTGCGGTACATTTGCCTTGCAATACATGCACATCTCCAACGCCGAAGAGGCCGCTTGGCTCAAAGAGCGGATCGAAGGCTGGGGCAAAGAAATCAAATTCACTAAAGAGGGCCGCAAAGCAATCCTCAACAAAATGGTTGAGGCCGAAGGCTTTGAAAAATTCCTTCATGTCAAATACATGGGCACCAAACGCTTTGGCCTAGATGGTGGCGAGAGCCTTATTCCCGCGATGGAACAGATCATCAAACGCGGCGGCGCTTTGGGTGTCAAAGATATCGTAGTCGGCATGCCGCACCGCGGTCGCCTAAACATCTTGGCCAATGTGATGGGCAAACCCTATCGTGCGATTTTCAACGAATTCCAAGGCGGCAGCTTTAAGCCAGAGGATGTCGATGGCTCTGGCGATGTGAAATATCACTTGGGCGCCTCATCTGACCGCGAGTTTGACGGCAATTCCGTCCACTTGTCCCTCACCGCGAACCCCTCGCATCTTGAGGCGGTCAACCCTGTTGTAATTGGCAAAGTGCGCGCAAAACAAGATCAGCTCAAAGACAAGGACCGCACACAAGTGCTTCCGATTTTGTTGCACGGGGATGCGGCATTTGCGGGCCAAGGGGTCGTTGCCGAATGCTTTGGCCTGTCGGGCCTCAAGGGGCATAAAACGGGCGGCACGATGCATATCGTTGTGAACAACCAAATCGGTTTCACCACAGCGCCTCACTTCTCGCGCTCATCGCCCTATCCAACGGATATTGCCTTGATGGTCGAGGCGCCTATTTTCCACGTGAATGGCGATGATCCAGAGGCCGTCGTGCACGCGGCTAAAGTTGCCATCGAATTCCGTCAGAAATTCCACAAAGATGTGGTGATTGACATCATCTGTTACCGCCGCTTTGGCCATAACGAAGGGGATGAACCAATGTTCACCAACCCCTTGATGTACAATAAAATCAAAAAGCAAAAAACAACGCTGAGCCTTTATACTGAACGCCTTGTGACCGATGGGCTGATCCCAGAGGGTGAAATTGAGGATATGAAGGCCTCTTTCCAAGCCTTCCTCAGTGATGAGTTTGAGGCCGGCAAAGAGTATAAACCCAACAAGGCCGACTGGCTGGATGGACGCTGGTCGCATTTGGATCGCAACAAAGACGATTATCAACGGGGCGCGACATCGATCTCGCCCGATACGCTCGCCGATGTTGGCAAGGCCTTGGTCACTGCGCCAGACGGGTTCCCCTTGCATAAAACTGTGGCGCGGCTCCTCGACAGCAAATCTAAAATGTTTGAGACAGGCAAAGGATTTGATTGGGCCACTGGCGAGGCGCTCGCCTTTGGATCGCTCTTGACCGAAGGCTACCCTGTGCGATTGTCTGGCCAAGATTCGACACGCGGCACATTCTCGCAACGGCACTCCGGCTTTACGAACCAAGAGACCGAAGAGCGCTACTACCCGCTCAATAACATTCGCGAGGGTCAGTCACGCTATGAGGTGATCGACTCGATGCTCTCGGAATATGCGGTTTTGGGCTTTGAATATGGCTACTCCCTGGCCGAGCCCAACGCCCTTACCTTATGGGAGGCGCAGTTTGGCGATTTTGCCAATGGCGCGCAAATCATGTTCGACCAATTCGTCAGCTCGGGCGAGAGTAAATGGCTGCGGATGTCTGGCCTTGTTGTGCTCCTCCCGCATGGTTACGAGGGCCAAGGCCCCGAACACTCGTCTGCGCGGCTTGAGCGGTTCTTGCAAATGTGTGGTCAAGATAACTGGATCGTTGCAAATTGTACGACGCCTGCGAACTATTTCCACATTCTCCGCCGTCAGCTGCACCGCAGCTTCCGCAAACCGTTGATCATGATGACGCCAAAGTCGCTCTTGCGGCATAAAATGGCGGTCTCAAATGCCGAAGATTTTACAACCGGAAGCAGCTTTCACCGCGTGTTGTGGGATGATGCGCAACATGGCAATTCGGATACGATATTGGCCGCGGACGATAAAATCAAACGTGTCGTCATGTGTTCGGGCAAAGTCTATTACGACCTCCTCGAAGAGCGCGACAAGCGTGGCATCACGGATGTCTATCTGTTGCGGTTCGAGCAATTCTACCCCTTCCCCGCTATTTCAGCTCTTAATGAGCTGAAGCGTTTCCCACAGGCGGAAATGGTCTGGTGCCAAGAAGAACCAAAAAACCAAGGCGCATGGACCTTCATGGAGCCAAATATCGAATGGGTTCTTGGTCGGATGAAAGCAAAACATGGTCGCCCCGTGTATGTCGGCCGCGATACATCGGCATCGCCCGCAACGGGCCTTGCCTCAGCACATAAAGCTCAACAAGAGGCGCTCGTGGATGCGGCGCTCACAATCGGAGGAAAATCATGAGCACCGAAGTTCGTGTCCCAACACTCGGCGAATCTGTCACTGAAGCCACGGTCGCCACATGGTTCAAAAAGCCCGGCGATCGTGTCGAGGCCGATGAAATGCTCTGCGAGCTGGAAACAGACAAAGTCACTGTCGAAGTCCCTGCCCCTGCGGCCGGCACTTTGGGCGAAATCGTTGCAAACGAAGGCGAGACAGTAGGCGTAGACGCGCTTTTGGCGATGATCACCGAAGGCGGCGCAGCTGCCGTCGCCCCCGCTGCCGCCGCTCCGGCCGCCGCAGCTCCAAGTAGCGCCGCCGTGGATGTCATGGTGCCGGCTTTGGGCGAATCTGTGTCTGAGGCGACTGTCTCGACATGGTTCAAACAGGTCGGCGATACTGTGGCCGCTGATGAAATGCTCTGCGAGCTGGAAACAGATAAAGTCTCTGTCGAAGTGCCCTCACC
>JBDNBY010000095.1:0-16249 GCA_039767595.1 Paracoccaceae bacterium
CAGAAAATCCGACAACACCGGCCAAAGCTTCTTCTCGGCGCGGCGCCACATGCAGCGACAGCATCGTCCCTTGGGAAAAGCCAACTAGTGCCACTTGCTCAGACAAAAGATCGTACTCGTCCATCAACCCATTGATCAATGCATTGAGGTCATCCATCGCCGATAGCAGGCCTTTTTCCGCATCCTCTTCGGACGATCCATCAATCCATGGGATCGGGAACCACTGATACCCCATGGGCGATGCAATACATTGCTCGGGCGCATCGGGCGAGACAAAGAGCGTGTCGGGCAAATGTTCGCCCAAGGGATCGGCCAATCCCAACAGATCGGCGCCATTCGCCCCGTAGCCATGCACAAAAATAACCAATGAGCGCACATCACCAGAGACAGGCAGCTTCATCTGAGTTTCTAAATTACGGGTCATAAGATACCTTCTTTGTTTTTCACATATGCGTAATAGGCCCATAAGATGTGTGCTGCAACTGATCGATGGGGCCGCCACGCGTCAGAGTGTTGGGCAAGCGCCTTGGCCGTCGGGCGCTCTGGCAGATCATAGAGCATTTGCGCCCCCACTTGGAGCGCCAGATCCCCGCTGGGCATAACATCTGCCCGCCCAAGGCAAAACATTAAGTAAATATCGACAGACCACGGCCCAATGCCCGTGATTGGTAAGAGCTGAGCACGCACATCCTCATCGGACTGTGCGTGAAAGCTTTGATAATCAATCTCGGCGCGCGCCAAGGCGGTCATGTATTTTATTTTCTGGCCGCTTAGACCACAGCTGCGAAGATCTGCGTCACCGGCCCGGGACACGGCCGATGGGGTGATAAAGCCGGCGATCTCTAATCGCTGCCATATCGCATTGGCGGCGCTTATTGAGATTTGTTGCCCAACGATGATCTGCGCCAATGCACCAAACCCATCGCTGCGTTGCCGTGATCGGAGCGGTTCAAGGATCTCGAGTGCATAGGCCATCCGAGGACAGAGCGCCGCGAGATGCTGTGCCTCTTGCATCAGGTCATCTTGAGTTTTGATCGTTGCCGCGCTCATTTAGATGGCCCTTTGGTTAATGCCGCGATGATCGTTTGAGGATCGTCATAGCGGATCACATGCGGGGCATTTTCAAAATGGACTTGCGGGGCGGTGATGAAATGGAGCTTGATGCCCAAATGGTGCGCGGCATCCACTTTGGGCCGTGCGCCCCCGCCGCCGGCATTGCGAATAATCATATGCGTCAGGTTCAAAGGCTGCAGGCCGTCAATCTCTTCATCCACGCTAAAGGGCGGTGCGCTGTTGAGAAATGTAATATTGGGCGCCAGTGGGCCGCGGTGTTTCTCAATTTGACGAATGAAAAAGTGAACATCAGAGCGCGCGAGGCAGGACTGCGCATCCTCATATCCCGTCGCAACAAAGACCCGCGCGCCTGGGTTTAGGGGAACAATGGCCTGAGCAAAGCTATCAAAGCTTTTTGCTTGGTACTTCTGCGCATCCCATTTTGGTCGATCCAAGTGCCACAGCGGCGCGCCGCAGCGCTGCGCCTGCGCATCGGCAGCAGTATGAGAGGCCGTGTCAAAGGGGTGCGCTGCATCTATGACCAAATCGACCTTGCCCCCTTGTGCAATAAACCGCGGGATATCTGGCGTTGTGGTCGCGCGATTGTCAGAGCCAGCGATATGATAAACCCGATGACCCAAGGCGCGCAGCGCGTCATTTAGGCTCTGGCCTTCTGCGCTGGTGCCACATAAAAGAATATCCATATTCTCAGGTGTAGATTGATCTTGCCCCACATGCGGCCCTTTTTAGGAATGTCATATGACCTCTATCGTGAACGATAAAATTGCGCGGCGCAATGTCGGAGTTCTCATTTTAGCGCAAGGTATCCTCGGTGCTCAAATGCCAGCGATCTTTACGATTGGCGGTCTTGCGGGCACGATGATGGCGCAAAATCCGTGTTTGGCAACACTGCCCATTTCTTGCATTGTCTTGGGCTCAATGCTGTCGGCGCGTCCCCGGTCCAATTATATGCAGCGCGCGGGCCGTGCTGCGGGGTTTGTCATGGGGGCGATGGGCGGATTTTTTGGCGCGATGCTCTGTGCTTATGCGCTTTATATCGACAGTTTTACGCTCTTTCTTGTCGGCTCTGTGTTGACGGGCATGTATATGTCGGCGCAGGGGTTTTTCCGGTTTGCCGCGTTAGAGCGGGCGAGTGAGGATTTCAAACCCAAGGCCGTGTCTTATGTCATGGCCGGAGGTTTGATCGCCGCGATCTTGGGGCCGCAAATTGTAAAATGGACCAATGATGCCTTTGTCGTGACATTCTTGGGGACATATCTGGCGGTCATGGCCTTGAATTTCTTTGGGTCGGTTGTGTTCTTCTTCCTTGATGTGCCCAAGCCGCAAGTTGACCCCCACGCCAGCACCGTTAAGCGCAGCATCGGTGAGGTTTTACGCGAAAAGCCTGTTTTGATCGTCGCGATGATTTGTGCGCTGGTCTCCTTTGCCTTGATGAACCTTGTGATGACCTCAACGCCGCTGGCGGTGGTGGGCTGTGGTTTTACGAAAAACGACGCCGCCAATGTTGTCAGTGCGCATGTCTTGGCGATGTATATTCCGTCATTCTTTACGGGGCACGTTATTCGGCGCATTGGCGCCGTCGCCGTAATTGCGCTGGGTCTTGTGATCTTGCTTTGTGCGGGGATCGTGGCGTTGATGGGCGTTGAGCTTGAGAATTTCTACATCTCGTTGATTTTGTTGGGTGTGGGTTGGAACTTTGGATTTATTGGGTCAACCACGCTTTTGGCGAAAAATCACAGCGCTCAGGAACAGGGCCTTGTGCAAGGGGTGAATGATTTCGTCGTCTTTGGCGGTGTGACATTGGCCTCTTTGGCGTCTGGCGGATTAATGAATTGCTCGGGCGGCGCGCCGCAAGATGGGTGGAGCATGGTCAATTTGGCCATGGTTCCGTTCCTTATGTTGGCGGCGGCCGCGCTGCTGTATCTGGCGCGCCTGCGGTTAAAAGATGCTCGCCCGTAAGCGCAGCCATTTGTTATGCAGTGGCCGATCTGGAATGGTCGGTTGTGCAGCCTCAGTCCAATGCGTGATCGCAAAAGCCATATCGCGCCGCACGCGGCGGTGATCAGATGCAAGGGGACGGATCTGCGCAACGAGTTCTGGCAGTGCCTTTTGAGCGCGGCGCGCTTCGTTCAACAGGCCATTTATATCGGGAAACAGTGTTTTTCCGGCAGATTTTAGCGCAGGTGCCGAATGAAGATACCGCTGTAATCCAATGATTTTACCGTATTGTTCACATATATCTGGACGCAAGTTCAGACTTGCGCCGCATAACGCATAGAGCGCGCCGAATGTGTCCGAAAAATAGGCCAGCTGCGCCGCGAGATCAGAGAACTCCGTTTCCTCGATGTCCCAGTGACGGGCGGTGATCGGGCGATCCGCCATGTCTAGATCTAAGTCGCGGGCCTCTTGGCTCAGGGCAAGGATGATCGGGTGGTTTTCGACCAATCCGTTACGGAGCGTCCCGAGAGCATCCCGCCACCATTGCAGACGCATCATCGCGAGCATTGGCTCTTGGGTGATATATGGAATTTTGGCAATTTCATAATGCAAGGCAAAGAGCGCAAACAGCTTGCGCCGCTGGGCCAATGGACGCGTCATAATATCCAAAAACCGTTCGTTATCGGCGTCAAACACAGTTTGCGCACAGACCGCTATAGGATCGTTGTCCGTCATTGAGGGGCATGCCCAAGGCTTGTCACAAGCTTCCATTCAATGGCATCGAGCATCGCCTCAAAACTTGCATCAACAATATTGGGCGATACACCCACAGTAGAGCATCGATTGCCTTGACCATCGACATGATCAATGATGACCCGCGTGACCGCCTCAGTGCCCGATTGGGTAATGCGCACTTTGAAATCAACCAGATGCATGTCTTGGACGATCTCTTGGTATTTGCCTAAATCCTTGGTCAATGCGGTGGCCAGTGCGTGAACTGGCCCGCGATCGTTGCCGTCGCTATCTAGAGATTCAGAGACAGATAGCTTTTTCTCACCATCCACTTTGAGGACAACGACCGCCTCAGAGAGGGATACCATCTTATTGTATTTGTTTTTGCGCCGCTCGACAGTGACGCGGTAGCGCTTGACCTCAAAATACGACGGCGTCAGGCCAAGCACACGCCGCGCGAGCATTTCAAAACTCGCTTGGGCCATGTCATAGCTATAGCCGATCGCCTCGGCCTCTTTGACGCGGGTCAAGATCTCGCTCAGGCGTGGATCGCCTTTGGCAATGTTGATGCCGGCGTCCGACAGGCGTTTGATCAAATTCGATTGGCCCGCTTGGTTCGACATCGGAATAATACGCGCATTGCCCACTGTGTCGGGATTGATATGTTCATAGGTCTCGGGCCGTTTGAGGATCGCAGAGACATGTAGGCCGGCCTTGTGGGCAAAGGCCGAGGCGCCCACATAGGGCGATTGCTTTGACGGAATACGATTGAGAATATCATCAAGAAGGCGCGAGGTCCTGACGAGCGATCTTAGCCGCTCTGCATCACAGCCTAATTCAAATTGCGAGGCATAGGGCTCTTTGAACACAAGCGTTGGCAGCAACGAGATGATATTGGCATTGCCGCAGCGCTCGCCCAATCCATTGAGCGTGCCTTGGATTTGCCGAACCCCTGCCTCAACAGCGGCGAGGCTATTAGCGACGGCATGTTCGGTGTCATTATGTGTGTGAATGCCCAAATGCGATCCAGGAATGCCGCGTGCGATTACATCGCCCACAATTTTGCGAATGTCTTGCGGCAAGGCGCCGCCATTGGTATCGCATAGGACAATCCAACGCGCCCCTGCCTCATAGGCCGCCAGCGCCGCGGCAAAGGCATAGTCTGGATTATCTTTATACCCGTCAAAGAAATGCTCAGCATCAAAGAGCGCCTCGCGCCCAAGGCTGACAATATGCGACACGCTTTGGCTAATATTCTCAAGGTTTTCCTCTAGCGTAATGCCAAGCGCCTCGTGCACATGCAGGTCGTGGGATTTGCCAACGATGCAAACCGCCTGCGTTCCGGCATTAAGGACATTGGCCAAAACTTCGTCATTTTGCGCCGAGCGCCCTGCCCGTTTGGTCATGCCAAAGGCTGTGAGGGTCGCCGCGCATTTGGGCGGATCTTGGAAAAACTCAGTATCAACAGGGTTCGCACCGGGCCACCCGCCTTCGATATAATCGACGCCCAATGCGTCCAAGGCCGCCGTGATGGCGATTTTATCGGCGCAAGAAAATTGCACCCCCATCGTTTGCTGCCCATCACGTAATGTGGTGTCGTAGATATAGAGGCGTTCTTTTTGCATTACAGCTCCGATAGCTTTGTCGCATCAAAATTGGGTCCGGCGACCAATTCGACGCTGTCTTTGCTCATTCTTACTTCGACACCAGCGGCCAAAAGCATGGTTTTCAAGGCGTCCACTTGGCTAAAGTCTTTAGATTGCATGGCATCCTTGCGCCGCGCGGCCAATTGCGTGGCAAAGGCGCTCAAATCTACGGTGTCAGTTTGGTGCCACGCACCATAGGCGGGATCCAAAAGGCCCAAGAATTGGGCCCCTGCCTTCAGCGCGGCGTAGTCACCAGCGGTATGAAGCTGATGCAGCGCCGCGATAGCCGCAGGTGTATTGAGATCATCGGCCACGGCGCGGATCACGCTGTGTGGCACCTCTGCCGCGGGGTCGATGTCATCCGTGGCGGCATAAAACTTGCGCAACGTCTTCTCGGCCTCAGCGGCCTTGTGCGCGGTCCAATCCATCGGTTTGCTATAATGCGTTGAGAGGAAAACAAAGCGGATCACCTCGCCCACAATCCCCTCGTTCAACAAATCGCGCACAGTAAAGAAATTGCCCAAGGATTTGGACATCTTCTTGCCCTCAACTTGCAGCATTTCGTTATGCAGCCACACTTTGGCAAATTGGCCCTGAGGATGGGCACAGCAGCTTTGGGCGATTTCATTTTCGTGATGCGGGAATTTCAAATCATTGCCACCGCCGTGAATGTCAAAACTCTCACCAAACAAAGCGTGGGTCATGGCCGAGCATTCAATATGCCACCCCGGCCGGCCGCGGCCCCACGGGCTATCCCATCCAGGCAGGTCCGGCGCAGAGGGTTTCCACAATACGAAATCCATCGGGTCGCGTTTATAGGGGGCGATTTCGACACGCGCACCAGCGATCATATCCTCAACGGATCGGCCAGATAGGGCGCCATAATCTTCATAGCTGCCGACCGAAAAGAGGACGTGGCCCTCTGCCTCATAGGCGTGGCCGTTCTTGATAAGCCCTTCGATCATAGTGATCATTTCAGGAATATACTGCGTCGCGCGCGGCATGGCGTTTGGCTCTAGAGTGCCCAAAGCGGCCATATCCTGCAAATACCAAGAGACAGTTTCCTCTGTGATGTCGGAAATTGGACGGCCTGTTTGCTGTGATTTCGCATTAATCCTGTCATCAACGTCAGTAAAGTTCCGCGCATAAGTCACGCAAGATGCACCATAAACCTCGCGCAAGAGGCGATACAGAATGTCGAACATAATCACATTTCGCGCATTGCCCAAATGCGCGCGATCATACACCGTTGGCCCGCACAGATAGATCCGGATATTTTGTGGATCGAGCGGTTCAAACGGTTCTTTTTGGCGGCTAAGGCCATTGTGCAAGGTGATTTGTGTCATGGATGGTGATTTCAATTGCTAGAGGTTTGTGTGTCTGTAACAAAGGTTTTAAACGATTCCAATTCAAAGCGTGTATTTTGAGTAAACTAACATCCATTCACAATATCGGCCCAGCGATGGCGGCGCTTCTTGAAGCGGCGGGCTATGACAACGCAGAGCAAGTGCACCGCGACGGCGCTGATGTTGTCTATGGAAACATGTTGGCCGCCGGTGCCAAAGCGCATTTCATTCCCTACTATGCCTTGGTTCTGGGACTGATGGGGCGCCCTTGGAATAATGCAACTGACGCAGAAAAGGTCGCGTTTCGCAGCAGATTTGACGCGATCAAAGCGGCGCACAAGGATGTCTCACTGGATCCTGACCTGCCGGCAGATTTGGCCATAGCGTTGGATCATATTGGCGTCCGCACGCGGCCGCGTACAGCCCCCACGCACAGACCCTGAGGCGGCCAAAGAAAAAGCGCCCCTAACGTAAGGGGCGCTTTTCAAAAGGTTCAAGCTTAAGTGGGCTTAGCCAACCAGTTCAAGACCTGAGAAGAAATATGCGATTTCTTGTGCCGCTGTTTCAGGCGCGTCTGAACCGTGGACTGAGTTTTCACCAACCGATTGGGCGAACTCGGCGCGGATCGTGCCAGGGGCTGCATCTGATGGGTTTGTTGCGCCCATAACGTCGCGGTTTTTCGCAATGGCGCCTTCGCCTTCGAGAACTTGAACGACAACTGGCTCTGACGCCATGAATTCGCACAGTTCGTCATAAAAAGGACGCTCTGAGTGCACAGCATAGAAAACGCCGGCTTGCTCTTTGCTCAAGTGAATGCGCTTTTGTGCGACGATGCGCAGGCCTGCATCTTCGAATTTCGCGTTGATTTTACCTGTGAGGTTGCGTTTTGTGGCATCTGGTTTGATGATGCTCAATGTGCGTTCTGTCGCCATTGGTGATATCCTTTTATTAACCCAAAGAGGGCATCGCGCCCCCAGCTTGTGATAAATGCGCCCCTAGCATGGGATGATGCTAAAGAAAAGCCTTTATAGAAAATCGTGCAAAACATCGTGATGCCCTCTGGCTTTGGGCGCAATGCGGTGATAGCGGGGGCAGTATGCTACGATTGAACAATATCTCTTTTTCCATCGCCGGACGCAGTCTATTTGACGGCGCGAGTGCGACCATTCCTCAAGGTCACAAAGTGGGCGTCGTGGGGCGCAATGGTGTGGGCAAAACCACGCTCTTTCGACTGATCTTAGAGGAGTTTAGCCTTGAGGGCGGCGAGATTGAGCGCCCCGCCAGAGCGCGCGTCGGCACAGTGCGCCAAGAGGCCGCCTCGTCGACATTGTCGATTTTGGAAACTGTGGTGAATGCCGATGAAGAGCGGCTGGCCTTGATGCAAGAGGCGGAAACCGCCACTGACCCGGATCGTATTTCCGAAATTCAAATGCGTCTGGCGGATATTGATGCTTGGAGCGCTGAGGCGCGCGCCGCCGGTATCTTGCGCGGCCTTGGCTTTGATGCCGATGCCCAAGATCGTCCAGTGAGTTCGTTTTCAGGGGGCTGGCGGATGCGTGTGGCCTTGGCCGCGGCCCTCTTTACCCAGCCGGATGTGCTATTGCTCGATGAGCCGACCAACTACCTCGATCTTGAGGGGGCGATTTGGCTTGAGCGGTATATTGCGCGTTATCCGCATACCGTGATTTTGATTTCTCACGATCGCGGTATTTTAAACCGTGCGGTTGGGTACATTCTTTATGTGCATGATAAAAAGCTTGAACTGTATACAGGCGGCTACGATCAATTTGCCAAACAGCGTATGGTCAAATTTATGCAGGCCGGCCAAGCGGCCGCGAAACAAGCGGCCCGCGTGGCCCATTTGCAAAGCTTTGTCGATCGTTTCCGTGCGAAGGCGTCCAAGGCGAAGCAAGCGCAATCTCGTTTGAAAATGATTGAGAAGATGGATCTGATCACTCCGCCCCAAGAGGCGGCTGAAGTCGTCTTTACCTTTGCGCAGCCCACGACACTGTCGCCGCCGATTGTGAGTTTGGATAATGCCAGCACGGGTTATGATGGGCGTGCGGTGATCTCTAATATTTCATTGCGGATTGACGAAAGTGATCGGATCGCCCTTTTGGGGCGCAATGGGCAAGGCAAATCGACATTGTCCAAGCTGCTCGCGCAGCGGCTCGAGTTGATGGATGGCTCTCGTGTTGCGGCCTCGGCGCTGAAAATTGGGTTTTTTGGCCAGCATCAAACCGAAGAGCTGCGGCTTGATGAAACGCCTCTGGATCATGTTGCGCGGTTGCGTCCGGGCAATACACCTAGCCGAAACCGTGCCTATTTAGCGCAGTTTGGTTTAATGGCGGCGCAGGCCGAAACTGCAGTGGCGCAGCTCTCGGGGGGGCAAAAGACGCGTTTATCGCTGTTGCTTGCGACGGCGGAGGCGCCGCATTTGTTGATTTTGGACGAGCCGACCAACCACCTTGATATCGAGAGCCGCGAAGCGCTATCGCTCGCGCTCAATAGCTACAACGGCGCAGTTGCGATTGTGAGCCACGATTTTGAGTTTCTGAAAACTGTGGCCGATCGTTTGTGGTTGGTCGCCGATGGCGGTGTGCGTGAATATGAGGGCGATTTAGATAGCTACCGCAAACTTGCCCTCACGGATGAGACGGCATCCTCAAAACCCGCGGCCGCGCCAAAACCGCCCAAAGTGAAACCCAAAGACAAGCCCAAAAGCCTCCTACCGCTGAGTAAATTACAAGAAATGGTTGCAAAATGCGAAGAACGCGTCACTGTGATTGAGAAAATGCGCGACAAGCTGAGCGCGCGCCTCGCAGATCGTGATCTCTATGAGGCGCCGCGCGCGGGTGAGTTGGCTGTTTTACAAGGTAAATTTACCGAAATCGAAGAGGGTCTTGCCAAGGCTGAGACGATGTGGATGAAGGCCATTGATGACTATGAGGCAGCCAAGCTAGATCGTTAAGCGCCCTCATATTGGGGCGCAAAGGGGGGAATATGGATATTCAATTTTTGATCACAGCGTTTGTGACGTTGTTTGTTATGATCGATCCAATTGGCATGACGCCGCTCTTTATCGCATTGACCAATGGGATGAGTGCGGCGCAGCGGCGCTTGGTCGCTATTCGGGCGTGCCTCGTGGCCTTGTTCATTTTGACGGCCTTTTTACTTGTTGGTGAGGTGTTGCTCACAGGGATCGGGATTACTTTGCCGGCATTTCGGATCGCTGGGGGGATTTTACTATTCCTGACGGCGATGGAGATGCTGTTTGAAAAGCGTACGCCGCGCCGAGAGGGATCTGCGGAGACAGATCAAAGCTTGGAAAATGACCCGTCGGTGTTTCCATTGGCCATTCCCTTGATCGCGGGGCCTGGGACGATCACGGCCCTGATCCTATTGGCTGCGGAACGTTCTGATATTTTGGGGCTTGGGATGGTGTGGCTTGTTTTGGTGTCCGTGCTTGCCATCGTGATGACACTCTTTGCTCTGTCTGGTCATATTGCCAAGCTGTTGGGTAAAACAGGCATGGTGGTGATCACACGAATTTTCGGTCTGCTCCTTGCAGCTCTCTCTGTGCAGTTTATCTTAGATGGGTTGAACATCGCATTGGGCTGACATGTCGCAAGATTTTATTTTAGAAGTGACCTATCTCATCGTTTTGTTAGCGATGGTGCTATTTTGGTTTATCACGCAAAACACCCAGAAATTAGGCGAGACGGTCAGGGCCGCCTTGGCCTGGGTGATTATCTTTATCGGCGTGGCGGCGGCCTATGGATTGTGGCAAAAGCAAAACCTTTTGTCCAACACGGTGCAAGTTGTCTCAAACGATGGCGCGCTGCGCATTGCGCGCTCTTTAGATGGGCATTTTCATGCACGAGTGATCGTTAACGATGTTCCGATTGATACGTTGATCGACACGGGCGCAACGCATTTCGTCTTGGCCCATGACGATGCGCGGCGCGCGGGGATTGACCTTGGCCGCGTTGTCTATACGGGCGTCGCGAATACGGCCAATGGCCAAGTCAGATTGGGAAATGTATCGCTAGACCGCGTCGAATTTGGCCCCTTTCAGATGCAAAATGCGCCCGCAGTCGTCACAGATGGGGCTTTGCAAAAGTCACTGTTGGGGATGAGTTTTCTCAATCAATTCGGCACGATTCGGATTGAGGATGGTATGTTGATCCTCAATAAATAGGGAACTTGCCGCGTTATGGTGCGGGGCTTTGCGCCTTGAGCGCCCAGGATCCTGTTTCTTGGGAAAAATATTTTGCGACAAACCCGCGTGCGGTGACATTCTTCCAATTTTGTCTGGCATGTGCGAGGTGATCCTCTTGGGCCGATGAAAAGAGGATGCAATGTCGTGCAAGATCGTCACCAGCCCCTTCGAATATATCAAACAGACCATATGTGAAACAGCATTGCGCCCCTGATGGTGGGGCGCTGCTGATGTGAATAGAGGCTGATCTTGGATCAGGCGCGATGTCATGGGCCAAAAAGCTTTGTGGATTTGTAGTCCAAAGCGCTTGGGACACGTCTTGGTAGAACGCGTCGCTTGTGCGGATGCTGACCGTCCACGGCGCGGCGATCGCACGTTCGCACAGCTGCGCAATCGCCTCTTGCGGAGATTGCGCAGAGAGTTGGTAGAAGTAAAACTCAGTCATTAGGTTTCAAAGCGGTCACGCACCAATTGATCGAGCGCAAGCACACCCCAGCCTGTCGCCCCTTTGGGGGCAAGGGCCGTCGGCTTTGTCTGCAAAGCGACGCCGGCGATATCAATATGGACCCACGGCGTGCCCTCTTTGATGAACCGCTGGAGGAATTGCGCCGCGGTGATCGATCCGGCCGGCCGTCCGCCAATGTTTTTCATATCCGCCAGCCGTGATTTGAGTTGATCGTCATAGGCCTGAGCCAGAGGGAGACGCCACATCACCTCGCCAGTTGTCTCGCCGGCCTTGGTTAAGTCTTGGCTCAGCGCATCGTCATTTGAGAAGATGCCGCCATATTCATGGCCCAAGGCAATGATCATCGCGCCGGTGAGTGTCGCCAAATCAATGACTGCTGTCGGCTTATACACCTCTTGGACATGCCATAGGATATCGGCCAGCACCAAGCGACCCTCGGCATCGGTGTTGATGACTTCGACCGTGTCCCCTTTCATTGAGGTGACAATATCACCGGGGCGTGTTGCGCGCCCTGACGGCATGTTTTCCACGAGGCCAACGATGCCCACAACATTGGCCTTGGCCTTGCGCAAGGCTAAAGTTTTCATGACGCCTGATACAACGCCGGCGCCGCCCATATCCATGGTCATATCTTCCATGCCGCCTGCGGGTTTTAGCGAAATACCGCCCGTGTCAAAGACAACCCCTTTGCCGACTAAGGCCAAAGGATCGCCGCTACCGCCGTTCCATTCCATGATCACCACTTTTGATGGGCTGTCGCTGCCGTGACCCACGGCCAAAAGCGCGCCCATGCCCAGTGTGTTCAGCTCATCTTCTTCCATCACCGTGACTTTGACCCCTGCAGCGCTGAGCGCGTCTAGGCGATTGGCAAATTCGGTGGTGGTCAGAACATTCGCAGGCTCGTTGACCAAATCGCGCGTGAAAAACACGCCTTGGGCAAGAGCATCGACACCATCAAGAGATGCCGTATCTTGGGCTACGGCAGAAATAGTGATGGGTTCATAAGTGGATTTAGATTTGCGATCTTCGAAATGATAGGATTTGAGCACAGCGCCCAAAGTCACCTCGGCCATTTGTGTATCGGGCCCTGAGGGCATGAATAACGTAAGGCCCTGCCCTTGCGCAGCAGCGGTGCACGCAGCGGCGCCAGCGGCACGGAGGTCTTTGACAGTGCCATTTGAGGGTGAATTGACTAAAATTACTCGATGCGCCGCGAGGCCATCTGGATACTGAATAGTCAGGGTTTTGCCAGCCTTTAGATCGGAAAAATCCGTGCTTTGTATGGCGCGTGCGACAGAGCCTGAAAGGCTCTTGAGTACATCCAAATCAGCCATGGACGCAAACAACACGGCCGCGCTCCCTGTGCATTGGCTCAGATCAAATTTGGATGCGGGAATGGCGGAAAATGATGTGCTGGCTGGCATGGAAGCTCCTTAAATACCTATGGGGCGGTGCGCTGCGTGGTAAAACACGCAAATTCCCGCCAGTATGTTGTAGGGTTATTGTTTTCTTTCCCATATAATGCGGGTATTCGTTAGGAAAAGGCAACGGGGGAAATCAATTGCGGCGCTTGGATCGTTACATTTTAGGGCAACTGCTGAGTGCGTCTGCATTCTTTGCCTTTATTCTTGTGGCGGTGTATTGGATTAACCGTGCTTTGGAAATCTTTAATGAGCTTGCGGCCTATGGCCAAAGCTCTTGGGTCTATTTGCGCCTGTCGCTTTTGACCGTTCCGGCTGTGCTGGATATGGTTCTGCCGATAGCGTGTTTTGCGGCGACGGTCTTTGTCGTTAACCGTCTGTCGAATGATCGCGAATTGGTGATGCTGCGGTCGCTTGGCTTTTCGCCCTTTCGTATGGCGCGCCCATATTGGGTTTTTGCCCTTGTGATGACTGGGCTTTCCTTGGTTTTGTCAAATGCGTTCACGCCCAGCTCAAAATGGTATTTCGAGCAGCAATCCCACGACATTCGGCAAAACGTCTCGACCAAGATTCTGCGTGCGGGGCGGTTTATCCACCCTGCCCCTGACGTGACGTTTTTTATTGAAAAGATGAGTGATGAGGGCGAGTTACAATCGATTTTCCTGTCTGATGCCAGCGACGCGGATCAATTGACATTTTACACGGCCAATAATGCATATTTTCTAATGGTTGACGATGTTGCGCAATTGGTGATGACCGATGGGGCAGTGCAAAATTTCGATAACGTAACGCAGCAACTCAGCGTGACGCGTTTTTCGGAATTAAGCTATGATTTGTCACATATTCTCAATGTGGATCAAGCGTGGCTTCCAAGTTTTGACACGCAACATACAGCCATCCTTGCCCAAGACATCGACGTCGCTGCCAAAGTGTTCCGCACTTCGTCACAGTCGGTTTTTAATGAAATTATTAAACGCCTCTCGATGCCATTACTGTGCATCGCAGCAACTTTGATTGGCTATTCAGCGTTGTTATTGGGGAATTTTTCTAGGTTTGGAATTTGGCGTCAAATCCTTTTTGCATTTGTCCTATTAGTTGTCGTGAAGTCTGTTGAAGGTGCTGTTGTTCCAAAGGTGAGATCGCAGGTCGACCTTTGGTATCTGGCCTATATGCCCATGATGACGGGGGTGACTATTGCCTATTTTATATTGATGCTCGTCGATCACAGAGGTCGGTTTTTCAAGAGGAACCCGTCATGACCTTGGATTTTTACTTTCTTCGCCGGTTTTTATTCTCGTTTCTCGTGATGTTTGGAGTGATCGTTTTATTTGTAACTTTGATTGATCTTGTGGAGCAAATGCGCCGCTCTGCCTCAATTCCGCTGTCTGAGATTATGCGCGATGTGGCGTTGCAATTGCCGATAAATCTTTCTTTGTTTTTTCCTCTCATTATGTTGCTCAGCGCAATTGGCTTTGCGAGTAATCTGTCTCGGAACTCTGAATTTGTGGTCGCCCAAGCCTATGGTCGATCCATAGCACGAAATCTCATTGGGCCCGCTGTTGGCATGTTTTGCATTGGGATTGGAGTTGTCGCTATTTTGAACCCATTGGTTGCCTATTGCGAAGCTGAAATTCTTCAACAAGACCGCGGCGCCGAGGCGCGTGAAGGCTCTGTTCTCTCTATCGGCGACAATGGCGTATGGGTGCGATTGCAGGCCGATGGCGGTTATATCGTTTTGCGGGCGGATCGCGTGAATGGCCGATCTCTTGAGTTTATCGATGTGACTGTTTTGCGGTATGATGAAAACTCTATTCCACTCGAGCGTATTTTGACGCCCCGCGCGACATTGGACGCACAAGGACTGTGGCAAATGTATGGGGCATCTGTGTGGAGTTTAGAGAGCGACAGCTTTAGCGCGGCTCCCAAGCAAAACACCGTGGTTAAATTTAAAAGTGACATTGAACAACAAGATCTATGGGAGGATCTTTCCTCCCCATCAATGATTTCAATATGGAAACTGTCGTCTTTTATTCAAACACTGCGCAATTCTGGCTTTGAAACCGCTAAACATGAAGCGTGGCAATTAAAAGAGTTGATGCGGCCGTTGTTTTTGATGGCGTTAGGTTTGATCGGCGCGCTGTTATCTGTGCGGCATTTCCGAGCAGCAGGCCAAGCGCAGTCAGTGGTCATTGGCATTGGTTTAGGCTTTAGTCTCCATTATATGCGCGATTTTTCATTAATCTTAGCTGAAAATGGCCAAATACAACCGCTTTTAGGGGCGGCAAGTCCTATTTTAGCCGCTGCGTTTATTGCAGCAAGTTTGATTGTTGTGAAGGATGTGCAGACGTGACGTTTTGGTTGAAACATATCCCGATCCTTCTGATTAGTATGCTCCTTGCGGCTCCCACCCTCAGAGCGGCGCAAGAGGCGACCTTTCTACTTTCTGATCATATTGACGTACTTGAAGATGGCTCAGTGATCGCCACAGGAAATGTCGAGGCCACGGCGCGCGGTCACACTTTATTTGCTGATGAAATCCAATATGATCCGGAGACTGATAAAATTATTGTTCCCAGTGATCATGTTATCTACTTAGAAGACGGCACTGTTTTGCACTCGCAAGAGGGCTATTCGACCGCTGGCATGTCGGAACTGTTTCTCAAGGATATGCGTACACTTTTAGAGCAGCGCCTACAGCTGTCTGCAGGGAGCTCAACACGGGCGAATAGCGGTATCACACGCATGACTGATGTTCGCATGACGGCGTGTAAAGTCTGTAATCCAGACGTCCCGCCGATTTGGGAAATTCGCGCACCCTCTGTCATTCATGACGAGGAGCGGCGCTTTATCTATTTACGTCACGCGCGCTTCAAAGTGTTTGGCCTGCCTGTGCTCTACACGCCATGGCTTAGAGTGCCTGACCCGACTGTTGATCGCGCAACCGGCTTTTTGCCGCCGGAAGTGCGCTGGACAAATCATGTCGACTGGGGGGTTAAATTACCTTATTTTATCAATCTTTCACCGCATCATGACATTACGTTAACGCCCTATTTGACCCCGAACTCGCGAGTTTTTACCGCGGTCTATCGCCGTGCGTTTCGTCGCGGCACTCTCACGATTACGGGGTCATATGCGAATGACGATATCATAGAGGATCCGCGGGCCTCGCTTATCATCGACGGATCGTTCAAGATCTGGCAAGATTTTAACTTATCTGTTCACGCGGAGGCCGCATCAGATGATGCATATATGAACGAATACGGGGTCGACTCATCCACGCGCCGTGAGACTTCGATCTCTGTGTCCCGCATTCGTTTTCACGATGCCGTATCTGCGCAATATACATATTATACCCCTCTTCGTGGGCGTCAGGATGATATGTACCAAAATAATGTATTTCTTGG
>JBDNBY010000096.1:0-3568 GCA_039767595.1 Paracoccaceae bacterium
GATTGACGTGGGCAAAAAGCTAGGGGTGCAGCGCTATAACTTGCATGGAACAGGCTTGGGCGACGGCGGTATTCCGCTATGGCAACATGACGTTGTCACAGGGGCGATGTGGCTCAAGGCGCGGGACACGTTGCACCGTATGTGCGATCTTGCCGCGCGCGAAGGGGTTGTCTTTACGCTTGAGAATTTGAATGTTCTCGACCACCCCGGCTGTCCCTTTGGGGCAACGGCGGATGTGTTAGCGCTTGTTTCCGCTGTGGACCGGCCAGAGCTGCGCATGAACCTTGATCTGTATCATACGCAATTGGGAGAGGGGGATGTGATCCGGTGGTGCGAAAAATCCCTGCCGTGGATTGGAGAAGTGCAAGTGGCCGATAACCCAGGACGTTTTGAGCCGGGCACAGGCGAGATGGCCTATGAGCGCATTGCCCAATCGCTTGCAGATATGGGCTATGATGGACCTGTCGGGTTAGAGGCCTTTGCCAAAGGCGACAGCGATGCCGCCTTGGACGCCTTTGAAGCGGCCTTTACGATCCCTCAGGCTTGAACGCCCGCAAAACGGTGCGCGCGGCCTCGACCACGGGATCGTGGGTTTCTTTGAGGATGCTCACACGGTCAAACCGATTTGGATCGGCATTGACCGCTTGGCGCATCGCCTGACCAAAGGCCATCCGCAATTCGGTGCCGATGTTGAATTTACAGATTTTGGATGTGTGCGCCAAGGATTGCCGCTGTGCATAGGGCACGCCAGATCCCCCGTGGATCACCAGGGGAACTGAGGTCACGGCCTCAATCGCGCGGATGCGCGCTTCATCAAGGCCGGCGTTGGCGTCTTGTTGCAAATGGGTGTTTCCCACTGAAATCGCCATGGCATCGACGCCCGTGTCGCGGGCAAATTGGGCCGCTTCTGCGGGATCTGTACCGTCTGACGCCTCGCCGCCATCATAACCGACGAAACCGATTTCCCCCTCGCATGAGATGCCGGCCCCGTGGGCCATCTGCGCAATCGCGGCGGTTTCGTCGATGTTTTGCGCGAGCGGCTTGCGCGAGCCGTCGAACATAAGAGAGGTAAAGCCACTGTCGAGGGCGATCTTACACTCTTCGAACGTGTAGCCATGATCGAGATGGGCCACCACGGGCACGCTGGCACCTTCGGCCAAATGCCGGAACATTTTGCCCAAAATTGGCAGGGGCGTGTGGGCGCGGCACGAGGGGCCCGCTTGCAAGATGACAGGGCATCCTTCGGCTTCGGCGGCGGCGACATAGGCGCGCATTTCCTCCCACCCGAGGGTGACAAGACCGGCGACAGCATAGCCACCTTTGAGAGCGGGGTTTAAAACGTCGGCAAGTGTTGCAAGTGTCATTTGAATTTGGCCACCATGTCCATGATCCCTGGGATCGTATGTAGTTGTTCTGCGTGCGTGGGTTGGAAATATTGCTTGAGCGAGCGTTGGGATAGCCCGCCGAGGATCGTAAAGTAATACATTTCATATCCTGGCAAGACACAGCACGGATGATACCCCTTGTCGATCATGACGGTGGAGCCATCCATGATGTGATAGGCATCCCCAGGTGTGTTATCCTCGCGTTGGAGCATCTGAAGCCCCGACCCATAGTTGGGCCGAAAGCGGAAATTATACGTCTCATCATGACGCGACTCGTCTGGCAGGCGGTCGGTGTCATGTTTATGCGATGGAAACCCTGACCATCCGCCAGCGCCGACGGTAAAGAGCTCTGACACCAACAGACGGCCGACTTTGTCATGTTGGTTCGCCCCCAAGATATGTTTAATCTTGCGGTGGGTTTTCGTGTCGTCTGACCCGTATTGCACGCGATCAATGCCGTCTTCGCGCACGTCAAATGGCTCGAGGACTTTGTCATATTTTGCGCCCGCGATGAACACTTCGGCCGCGTCGCTCAGGCAGGTGATGCGCGCATGGGCACCGGTGGGGACATAGACGCCCTCTGGCTCGCCATCCCATACATCCACGCCGCGATTGCCGAGTTTGGCAAAGGCCGCGCCCTCAATATCAACGTCAACGGTGCCTGTGGCGGGGACAATGCATGTCTCGTAACCGGCCACTTGATAGTCAAAGACTTCGCCTTTGCGCAGCTTCACGATGTTAAAATAATTGAGTGGGACAAGATCATGGTCCACATCCACGATCGGTTTGTTTTGATTATCAAAAGGCGCGATGTGCATGGTTGAGTTCCTTACTGAGGGCCGCGGTGATTGGCCAAAAATGTATTAAGCTGCTGGGTCGTTGGCATGGCGGGGGCGCAGCCGGCTTGCGAGACGACAATCGAGGCACACGCCGATCCACGCAGCACGGCGGTCTCAAGATCGTAGCCTGCGGCAATAGACGACAGAAGGCCCGCCATAAAGCTATCGCCGGCGCCATTGGGTTTGACGGCGGTGACGGGGTAAATGCCGGTCTTGATCTCTTGGCCTTGGAAATAGGTGATCGCGCCATTCTCGCCCATTTTATAGATCACAAGCCGCGTGCCATCAGCGGCCAAATCTTGTGCTGTGGCAAGGCCCTTGTCAAAATCACCGGCCATAAAGCCAAACTCTTCGTCATTGCCGACGATGACATCACTGGCGGCACCGGCGCGCGACAGAACATCTGCCGCCACATCCGCCGAGGGCCAACTGTAAGGACGATAGTCAATGTCGAAAATCACGGGCAGTCCCGCCGCCTTGGCCAAGTCAAAGGCATGAAAGGTGGCGCTGCGCGACGGCTCGCTGGCAAACACAGTGCCGGCGGTGATGAGCGCGGTAAAGGCGCTATAATCCACCTCATCCATATCCTCGGGGGTGACTTGGAAATCGACGGCCCCATTGCGATAGATCACGTTTTGAAAATCCTCAAGGCGGCTCTCGTAAATCGCCAAAGAGGTGCGATATTCCCCGCCAATCGTCTTGATATGCTCAGTTCCAACGCCGTAATGCCGGAGGCGATTGAGGGCAAAGCGGCCCACAGCATCATCCGAGATCGAGGTCACGAGGCTGGCGGCGCTGCCCAGTTTGACGAGGCCGGCGCAAATATTCGCAGACGAGCCGCCAAGATCGGCGCGAAACACATCGGCGTTCTCGCTTTTGGTGCCAACCGGATCGGCGAACATATCCATGCCGGCGCGGCCAAATACGGCAAAACGGTTTCCCTTGATTCCGTCCAGTACTGAGGTCATCTTGCGTGATCCTTCGTTGATGTGAGGCATCGTGAATTGGCCCCGTTGATGAATTGCATCTTGTGAAAATTTGATTCTCAGGATACTAATTTTGCAACCGGTTGCAAATGTTTTCTCAAAGGGGCGCTATGACACGCGAAATTGGTATCGGAATTTTGGGCGGCGGCTATATGGGCAAAGCGCATGCCGTCGCAATGTCATCCGTGGGGGCCGTGTTTAACACCAACCTGCGCCCGCGTCTGGAAATGGTCTGCGCGTCTACGCCCGATAGTGCCGAGCGGTATCGCACCGCCTATGGCTTTGCCCGCGCCACGGCCGATTGGCGGGCCTTGGTCAATGATCCCAAAGTTGAGGCGATCGTCATTGCATTGCCCCC
>JBDNBY010000097.1:0-3806 GCA_039767595.1 Paracoccaceae bacterium
ACAGATGGAACATCAGGTCGTCAATTTCGGCATTATGAATGCAGGGGTTGATGTGATGGCATGGCGGCATTTATTTGGCTATTGGTCGCGGCGCGCGGAGATGAATATTGTGCAAACACTGCCCGCGCGTCATCGCAATAATGCCTATTACAAAGTGCATCCCATTCGAAATGATCGGCTGATCAGCGTCTCCAGTGATCTGAAGCGGATGTTTCCCGAAGTCAACTTTTTGGAAATGTATTTCGTGGGGCATTTGTGGGAGGCGCTGACAAAAATCTGTACGGATCGTGCGCGCCTGGTTAGCCAAATCATTGAAGACGAGGGGCAGCGCCACTTTGCCCAATTGTTCCAAGAGGCGCCACCGCGGACCATTGCGCTGCATATTGATGGGCCCAGCTATCATCGCTCGACCTGTCCATTGATTGAGCATCTCACCTATACGCCCTCGCGTGAGGTGCTGCTCAAAGGACAGCTTGGCATGGTCTTTCATGAATTTGAACGCGCTGCGGCCTGCCGCTCGCTGTCGGCAGTGGCCCATGCGGAATTAGCGCGCTATTTAGTCGATACTGTTGCGCTATAAAAAAACGGGCCACGATGGGCCCGTTTTTAAACACTATGGTTGGATGCTTAGCCTAGCTTATTGGTCAGCTCAGGCACTGCATCAAACAAATCCGCCACAAGGCCAAAGTCTGCGACTTGGAAAATCGGCGCTTCTTCGTCTTTGTTGATGGCGACGATGACTTTGGAGTCTTTCATACCGGCGAGGTGCTGAATAGCGCCTGAAATGCCAACGGCAACGTAGAGGTCAGGGGCAACAACTTTGCCAGTTTGGCCCACTTGCCAATCGTTTGGCGCATAGCCCGAATCGACCGCTGCACGCGAGGCACCAACCGCCGCGCCAAGTTTATCCGCCAGACCTTCGATCATCGCAAAGTCATCTTGGCTTCCGACACCGCGGCCGCCAGACACAACGATACCCGCTGATGTCAGCTCTGGGCGATCTGAAGCTTCGACTTTGTCTTCAACCCATGACGACAGATCCGAGGTTGTGGCATCCACGGGCGCCACTGAGGCCGCGCCGCCAGTGGCCGCCGCGTCGAAATTCGCCGTGCGCACGGACAGCACTTTGATCGCGTCGGTGGATTTGACGGTTTGAATGGCATTGCCCGCATAGATCGGGCGCTCAAACGTATCGCCGTCAACGACAGCCGAGACATCCGTGATCACCATCACATCCATCAACGCCGCTGCGCGGGGCAGGATGTTTTTCGCCGAATTCGTCGCAGGCGCCACAATATGCGTATAATCACCTGAGAGTTTGACGATCAAATCGGCCGTTGCTTCGGCCAAGCCATGGCCCAAACCTGCGCCATCGGCGAGGAGGACAGCGTTCACGCCGGCAATCGTTGCGGCTTCGGCGGCAGCATCGGCCACGCCGTCGCCTGCGACCAACACAGTGATATCCCCAAGGGCGGCTGCGGCGCTGACGGCTTTGGCCGTGGCGTCCATCGCCAAATCACTGCCGGAAAGTTCTGCAATAAGAAGGACTGACATTAGACGGCTCCTGCTTCTTTGAGTTTCTCAACAAGCTCATCGACTGAGCCGACTTTAATCCCTGCGGCCCGCGCCGCTGGCTCGCCCGTTGACACAACTTGCAAACGCGGTGTCACATCCACACCGTAATCGGCGGGCGTTTTGATATCGAGCGGCTTTTTCTTGGCTTTCATGATATTGGGCAATGAGGCATAGCGCGGCTCATTGAGGCGCAAATCCACGGTGACAACAGCGGGCATAGCCACTTTGATCGTTTGCAAACCGCCGTCCACTTCGCGGGTGACCGTTGCGCTGTCGCCGTCCACGTCCAGCTCTGAGGCAAATGTCGCTTGTGACCAGCCCAGTAGCGCCGAGAGCATTTGACCCGTTGCATTGAGATCGTTGTCGATCGCCTGCTTGCCGCAAATGACAAGGCCCGGTTGCTCTTCGTCAACGATACCTTTCAACAGCTTGGCGACGCTGAGCGGTTCAATGTCTGTGTGTACGTCATCGGCCGCCTCAACAAGGATCGCGCGATCGGCCCCCATCGCCAGCGCTGTGCGCAGTGTGTCTTGGCTTTGCTTTACGCCGACAGAGACGACGACGATCTCATCGACTTTGCCCGCTTCTCTTAAACGAATGGCCGCTTCTACGGCGATTTCGTCAAAGGGGTTCATTGACATTTTGACATTGGCCAGATCCACACCGGATCCGTCTGCCTTCACGCGGACTTTGACATTATAGTCAATGACGCGTTTTACGGGCACGAGGACTTTCATGAGCTTGCTCCCATTAGATTACCATTTTGCAGGACGCGCCTGCAGATCACGGCATACCTTAGCGTGCGAATCACAACACTTACAGGCCAAAATCGTCATGAGAGCGCTAAATGACGTCGCGACAGATCATCGCAGCGCCACGGTTCCTTAGCGTGAAGCGCCCGGCACCCACAGCACATCGTTCTTGCCGTGATCATTCGCCACGCGAGCCGCGACAAAGAACCAATCACTCAAACGATTGAGGTATTTCGCAACGATTTCACCGATATCTTCGCTTTGACCCAGATGCACGACCAGACGCTCGGCGCGGCGGGCCACAGTGCGGCACACGTGCAAATGCGCGGCCAACGCCGTGCCACCAGGCAAGATAAAGGAGGTCAGCGGCTCAAGCTCGCGGGTCAACGTGTCCATCGCCTCTTCGAGGGTGGTGATCGACTTGGCCGTCAGGCGCAGCGGGGGGTATTCGGCCTCGGCCTCGCCCGCCTCAATCGGGCGACACAGATCAGCGCCCAGATCAAACAGCTCATTTTGAATGCGATCAAGATTGTCGCGCAGCGGTCCGGCGGCATGCAATTTCGCCACGCCCACGGCTGCATTCAGCTCGTCCACGGTGCCATAGCTCTCGACGCGCAAATCAAACTTGGCCACGCGATCGCCGTTCCCGAGTGAGGTCTGCCCGCTATCGCCTGTTTTCGTGTAAATCTTGTTTAAAACGACCATTACGATGTACCGCTCAAGTACGCAAAGCCAACGATGATCAAGATCGCAACGAACTGCGCGACCACACGGGCCTGCATCGCTTTGTTGGAATATTTCATGCTAAATTCGCCGCCCTTGGCAAAGGCCGCGATGCCAAACATCAAAATGCCAACCACCAGTAACATCGAAGCAATCATGACGTAAAATAACAATGTGTTGACCATCGGTCGTCTCCTTGGTTTGGGCGGCAAGATGCCAATGCCCCATGGATCGTCTTTCGCGATCAGCTAGGGCAGCGGCCCCGTGGGACAAGGCCTTAAATCTTTGCCAACAGCCGGTCAAGTTGCGCGGTGGGTAAGATCCGCTTGAGATACGAGGCCCACACGGCCGGTTTGGTAATGAAATACCGCGCTTTGGGCCGCTTTGCGTCTAATGCGCGCAGGACGAGCGCGCCGACATCACGGGCTGGCAATTCGTATTTATCTGGGCCGCCGGCCTCATAGAGCCGCGCGATCAAGCTGCTTTGATATTGCGATGCGCGCACAGAGTTTTCCCAATCGATCCACTGTTCAAAATGCGGAATGGAATTGACGCGAATATCCGACGTGATCGGGCCGGGGTTGATCAAGATGACCTCAATCGGCGTATCGGCCATTTCAATGCGCAGCGTATCAGTGAGGCCCTCAAGCGCGAATTTCGTACTGACATAGGCCCCGCGCCACGGCGCCGTGACCACGCCCAAAACCGACGAGCAATTGAGCACACGGCCAAACCCCTGCGCCCGCATCAAAGGCA
>JBDNBY010000098.1:0-3590 GCA_039767595.1 Paracoccaceae bacterium
TAAACTCTTCCGTCTCGGGGCTGATTTCGATGATTTTCGGTGAAATCAGCACGTGCAACATCTCTGGACCGATTGGAATTGCCGAAACCTCTGGCGTTGCAGCACGCGCAGGTCTGCAGGATTTCATTTGGTTTGTGGCGGTCCTCTCGACGGCTGTTGGCTTTTTGAATTTATTTCCTATCCCGATTTTGGATGGTGGTCATTTGGTCTTTTACGCAGCTGAAGCGGTCACCGGCAAAAAGCCAAGTGCTGCCGTCGTCAACGTGCTCATGGCGATTGGAGCGGCTTTGATTTTGGGGTTGATGGTTTTTGGGGTGTCCAATGACCTATTTTGTTGAGGAAGTGTAACAAAACTCATCGATTTCGGCGGGTTTCCCCATCTGTTTGACTGCAAAGTTTTGACATCTACCTTTGGTATAGCTACTAGATGTAGTAGATTGTTTACGGCCAATAAGGCATTTGGCATGAGGGGAGCGGATATGTCGTCTAGTTACAAAAAAATGCGTGCAATGGCGTTCGGCGTCACGCTGGCCGCAGGGGCCGCATCATATTCCTTTGCGCAGAGCTTTAGCGCGCAGCAAATCCTTGTCGATGGAAATTTTCGCATCGAAACGGCGACGGTGATCTCTTATTCTGGTTTGGTCGCGGGGCAAGTGTATTCGGCCGCCGATATTGCCCAAGCCTATCAAAACTTGTCTGATACTGGCCTTTTTGAATCAATTGAGATTATCCCAGATGGCGGGCGCCTTGTGATTGATGTGGAAGAATACCCCACAGTGAACGAAGTCGCGATTGAGGGAAACAAGCGGCTGAAGAATGCTGTTTTGGAGCCACTTTTAGGCACTAAACCGCGGCGTGTCTTTGATAGTCAGCAAGTATTAGAAGATGCTCAAGCGATCGCAGGTGCCTATTCGCAATCGGGCCGCTTGGCTGCCCAAGTGACGCCGAAATTCATCAATCGAAACGACAACCGTGTGGATGTCGTATTTGAAGTGTTCGAGGGATCTCTAACTGAAATTGAAAAAATCGCGTTCGTTGGTAATCGGGCGTACCCAGACAAACGATTGCGCCGCGTTGTCGCGTCGAAGCAAGCCGGCACATTACGTCAGCTCATCCGTTCAGACACATTTGTCGCCGATCGTGTCGCGTATGACTCGCAGCTTTTGTCAGATTTCTACAAAAAACGCGGCTACATAGATTTCAAAGTGCTCTCAGTTGATCGTACATTGGCCAAAGATCGGGATGGCTTTTTCCTAAGCTACCACGTGCAAGAGGGCGCCCAATTTGAATTCGGCGATATATCCGTCGCATCAGAGTTGTCAGAAATTGACGTCGCCAATTTCGAGCCTTGGGTCGACACCAAAAGTGGAAAAACATACAGCCCGTTTTCCATAGATCGTGATGTAGAACGCCTCGAGAGTCAGGCTCTTCGGCTTGGGCATGAGTTCGTGCGCATTCAACCTCGTTTGAGCCGCCGCAACGAAGAGCTAAAACTGGATGTCGTATATGATATCGTGCGCACGCCGCGCGTTTTCATTGAGCGGATCAATATCAAGGGCAACACTGGGACGTTGGATCGCGTCATCCGCCGTCAATTTGACGCCGTCGAGGGCGATCCGTTTAACGATCGCTTAATCCGTCAAGCGGTTGACCGTATCCGCGCAATGGGTTTTTTCGAAACAGTTGAGGCGAATATCCGCAATGGCAGCGCGCCCGATCAGCGGATCGTTGAGATTGAAGTGGTTGAGGCACCGACCGGTAGCTTGTCCTTTGGCGGGACATATTCGACCAACGATGGTGTTGGTGCGTTGATCTCATATAGCGAGCGCAACTTTCTTGGCCGTGGTCAAACGCTAAAAGTCGACCTCACCACAGCGGGGGATCAACGAGAATATGGTCTGACATTTGTTGAACCGGCGTTTTTAGCGCGCGATGTCTCGCTTGGATTGTCAGCACGTCAATTTACCTCGAACAACGCGACAGGTTCCTATGATGTGGCCTCAACGACCTTGCAAGCGTCTCTTGGCTTCCAAGTGTCAGAGACGGGATCGTTGTCCACACGCGTTGGATTAGATACGACCGAAATCACCGATGCGAGCGCTGCGTCGGTTGGGCAGTTGATTAGCGCAGAGGCGAGGCGTGGATCCCTGAGCAATCCAACTTTGGGATATACTTATTCGTATGATTCGCGTCGCACTGGTTTGAACCCGAACTCTGGCTTTGTTGTGTCCTTTGCCCAAGATCTTGGGCTTGGATCGGATGCTCAATACGTTAAATCTGAATTCAAATCTCGCGCACAAACGCAAGTGATTGGTGAAACCGTGACGTTAAGCGCTGCGTTTGAAGCTGGTAACATCACGTATAACGGCGATGAGAAAAGCCGTGTGACAGAACGATTTGCACTGCGATCCTCGCAAATGCGGGGCTTTCAAAACGGCGGCATCGGCCCACGAGAGCGCGACGGAGCAGGTATCGACGAAGCTTTGGGCGGCACGAACTATGCTGTCGCTCGGTTCGAGGCGCGGTTCCCTCTCGGGTTGCCTGATGAATATGGCATTGATGGCGGTCTGTTCTATGACATTGGCTCGCTGTGGGGCTTGGACGCAACAAATACAAATGGCAATGTCCTTTACGACGATGTCTCGTGGCGCCAATCTGCGGGTGCGTCGATCTTTTGGGATACGCCAATTGGGCCATTGCGCTTTAACTTTATCTCGCCGCTTGTGACGGAAGAATTTGACAAGGATCAATCCTTTGAATTTACGATTTCGGCACGCTTCTAAACTTATTCTATGCGCAGTATGGCCGCTTTTGTTGTGGTCTCCTGCTTGGGCCCAAACTGTTCCTCAGGCTCAGATTTTGGTGATTGATACTCAACAGGTCATCAATTTCTCATCTTTGGGTCAACAAGTTTCGGCGCAATTGGCCTCGGCGGAAGCGGCGCTGCGCAGTGAAAATGAACGTATTTCCGAGGCATTGGCCGAAGAAGAGCAGGCGATCACCGAGCAACGCGACACGCTGAGCCCCGAATCCTTTACTGCGTTGGCCGATGCCTTTGATAAAAAAACACAGCGCCTAAGGTCTGAGCAGAGCGAGAAACTTATTGCTTTGTCAAAACAACGCGAAGAGATGGCAAATGATCTTCTTCAAACAGCGATGCCGATCCTCCAAGACATCATGCGCGAGGCAGGGGCCCAAGCTTTGATCGATATCAAATATATTGTCCTCGCAGCAGATTACCTAAACATCACACAAGAGGCCATTGAACGGATCAACCGATCCTTACAAGATGGCCCATCTGTATCTGAATAACTCTAAAGGACACTTCCATGACCGATGCACGCACAGAGGCGCATATTGATCTCATTCAACGCCTGATCCCACATCGCTATCCGTTTTTACTCGTCGATAAAGTGGTGGATATTGATGGATATAGTTCGGGGCGCGGCATTAAGAATGTGACGATGAATGAACCGCATTTCACGGGGCACTTCCCCGGCAACCCGATTATGCCAGGTGTGTTGATTATCGAGGCGATGGCGCAAACCGCCGCTGTAACGGTCGGGGCGTCTCTCGGGCTAGAGGATAAA